>JAZRPJ010000041.1:0-5344 GCA_045649205.1 Candidatus Flemingiibacterium sp. | reverse complement strand
AACCACGCCAAAAGGCGTGGTTTTTTTATGTGGGAGATTTGCGGGTGGATTCGGAAGCCCGCCGCCAAGCGGTACGCGGCGAAAAATATGCCGGTGGCATATTTTTAGGGCGTGGTCTTTTGCTATGTTCACAAAACAAAGAAGCGAGAGGCAAAAAGGTGCGAGAGCAGCTTTTTGCGGTACATTCCACCCGCTCCCACCAAACCACGCCAAAAGGCGTGGTTTTTTTATGTGGGAGATTTGCGGGTGGATTCGGAAGCCCGCCGCCAAGCGGTACGCGGCGAAAAATATGCCGGTGGCATATTTTTAGGGCGTGGTCTTTTGATATGTTCACAAAACAAAGGAGCGAGAGGCAAAAAGGTGCGAGAGCAGCTTTTTGCGGTACATTCCACCCGCTCCCACCAAGGGACTGAGCCATTCGCTTATTAAGAAAACGGATTGACAACTCATCGTTTTTTTGCTATAATAAAATCATCAAATAACGAACACTGAAAAGGGGATACAACGGTATGAATAAAAAAGTAATTTTAATTTCAATTGATGGCATGCGCCCCGATGGACTGAAGTCGTGCGGCAATTCTTATCTTGAAAAGCTTGAAAAAATGTGTACTTACACCTACGCAGGGGAATCTATGAATCCATCCGTTACATTTCCTTGCCACTTTTCCATGACTCACTCGGTCACGCCTCAAAGACACGGTATCCTTACCAATACATACGTTCCGCAGGTTCGGCCGGTGGTCGGAATTTTTGAAAAGATAAAAAATGCAGGCGGCGTATCGGCTATGTTTTACGGCTGGGAGCCGCTGCGTGATATCGCCGAACCGGGTGCCCTTAAATTTGCAACTTACATTAATGCATATATGAAAGAAAGCTGTGACACGGTTCTGACGGATGAGGCGCTGCGCGTGATTGGGGAAAACAAGCCCGATTTTGCGTTCCTTTATATGGTGGAAACCGATGAAAAGGGAGGACACGACAACGGCTGGATGAGTGAAGAATATTTGCGCAGAATTTCCATAGCAATCGACAACGTAAAGCGTGTCATCGACACCTTCGGTGATGAATATTCCGTAATCGTCATGGCGGACCACGGCGGTCACGACCGCGCACACGGCACGACGATTCCCGAGGATACGACGATTCCGTTCTTCTTCTACGGTCCGGACTTTGCCGCAGGAAGGGAGATCGATGGAATTTCTCTTCTCGATATCGCTCCCACTATCGCGGAACTCGTGGGCGTTGAGCCTGAAAAGGAATGGGAAGGCCATTCTATTGTTTAAAAATAACCGGCATCTTTTTTGTCAAAACGAGGGCTGAGTCAACAGACTCAGCCCCACTTTTATATTTATCTGAAGTTATTCCTCAATTATTGCCTCGGCAACTCTTACGACGATATCCTTACCGTAGGGATAGCTTGTGCATTCGATAGTAACATCGGAGCCATTCTGGGTGAAGGGAAGTGCCTCATCCTCGTCAATCCACTTTACGCTCTTGATCTTGCCGTTAACACCGCGGAAGTTCTTGGGACCTCCGCCTCCGCCTTCAACTACTACGTTAGCATCGCCGACAATAGCAAGGTCATGAACGAAGAAGTAAAGCTTGTTGCCGTCACGAAGTGCGAAGTTCTTACCGTCACCGGTGATTCCGCAAGGCTTTGCGGTGTAGATCACATCGCCGGTAGCATGGATCCATGAACCGATTCCGCGGAGAAGTGCATCCTGGAGAGGCGTGGGCGCACCTTCCGCATCGGGACCGATGTTGAGAAGATAGTTAGCGCCAACCTTGCGGCAGCTGCAGAGGGTTTCGATAAGGTGCGCGAGGGACTTGCAGTTTAAGTCGTAAGTGCCGAAGCCCCAGTGCTTGCCGATAGTCTGGCACATTTCTGCGGCTATGTACTTTCTGTGGCCTTCGCGGTCCATGGGAGTAGGGCGACCCTGCTCAAAGGTTACGCTGTCAAGCTCGATGTTTCCAAGCTCACCGCGATTGCCGATACCTGTGTTGTTAACGATGATGGCATCGGGCTGATGCTTCCTTATTACGCCGTAAAGAGCATCCTCTTCCCAGTCTGCATCCTTTTTCGACCAGTTGCCGTCGAACCAGAGTCCGCCGATTTTACCGTAATTGGTGCAGAGGATCTCAACGGAGTCGCGGAGATACTGGAGATATCTCGGGAAGTTGTCATTGAAATCGGGGTGCCACCAGTCGAGGGTCGTATGATAGAAGAAAGGCACGATGCCCTCGGCATTACAGCCGTCAACAAACTCTTTTACAAGGTCACGTCCTGCGGGAGAATGAGGAGCGTCAAAGTCGTTGAGTCCGCAGGTATCATATAAGGAGAATCCTTCATGATGACGTGTGGTAAGGGTTATGTACTTTGCGCCTGCTGCCTTTGCGAGCTTTGCCAGTTTTCTTCCGTCGAAATCCTTTGCGGTGAAGGAGTCCTTCAGTTTCTTATACTCATCCATAGGAATATGGTGAATAAGCTGCGCCCATTCACCTTTACCGAGCTGGGAATAGAGTCCCCAGTGAATGAACATACCAAAGCCGAAGTTTTCAAACTCGGCAATTCTTTTTTCGGGTACCGGAATAGCCATGACTTTTACCTGCTTTTTTAAAATTTAAGTTTACAATAACATTTTAGCAGCCACAGACATATTTGTCTGTGGCTGCTTTTTACCGATTCTTTTATTGTTGTCGGAAATTTTTACACAATTGCTTTTGCAAGATAATTGTACAGTAATACATCCGTAAAGTCAATGGACTTTCTGCTTAAAAATATGGAGATTACAGCAATTATTATTTTGCGTTCTGCTTGAGGTAAGCGTTGATGAAGCCGTCGATGTCGCCATCCATGACCGCGGAGATATTTCCGTCCTCGTAGCCGGTGCGGTTGTCTTTAGCCAGGGTGTAGGGCATGAATACATAGGAGCGTATCTGGCTGCCCCATTCGATGTTAGTCTTAACGCCCTTGATGTCCTCGATGCGGGCGAGATTTTCTCTCTCCTTGATTTCCATCAGCTTGGACTTCAACATTTTGAGAGCTGTTTCCTTGTTCTGAAGCTGGCTGCGCTCGGTCTGACAGCCTACAACGATACCGGTGGGGATGTGGGTGATGCGGATCGCCGAGTCGGTCTTATTGATGTGCTGACCGCCTGCGCCGGATGAACGGTGAGCGGTGATTTCAAGGTCCTCTTCCTTGATCTCGATCTTGCCGTCATCCTCAAATTCCGGCATGACCTCCACGGATGCGAAGGATGTGTGGCGGCGTCCCGAGGAGTCGAAGGGGGATACGCGCACAAGACGGTGAACGCCTGCTTCGCTCTTTAAGTATCCGTATGCGTTTATTCCCTCAACGGTGATAGTGGCACTCTTAAGTCCTGCTTCTTCACCGTCCAGCCAGTCAACAAGCTTCACGGTGTAGCCGTGCTTTTCACCCCAACGGGTATACATGCGGTAAAGCATGAGCGCCCAGTCCTGAGCCTCTGTACCGCCGGCACCGGGATGGAAGGAAACGATGGCGTTGTTTCTGTCGTATTCGCCGGAAAGAAGGACCTCGATGCGTTGACGTTCTTCTTCCTTGACAATTGCCGCGAGCTCGTCCTGCACTTCGGGGATGACACTTTCGTCATTTTCTTCAATGCCCATTTCAGCGAGGGTGATAGCATCCTCAAGACGGTTTTTCAGGGCGTTGAAGGCTTCGATCTTATCTTTTTTCTGCTTGATCTTCTGAAGCACCTTGCTGGAATTCTCGGTGTCGTTCCAGAAATCTGCCTCCATGGTTGCTTTTTCGTCTTCCTCAACTTCGCCTATAAGCTGTTCGATGCGAAGTGCGGATGCGAGCTCGTCAATATCTGAGCGCATATTCTGCAGTGTGTATTTTGCGTCTTCAAGTTGAATAATCAATGGAATGATCCTCCGTTTTAAATTTTATATCAATATTAATTATATCACAGTTTTATGTCTGATTTCAACAGTATGGATAATTTTACATTTTATTTATATTTGTAATTGCGACTTTCGCAAAGCGAAAACGTATATGCGAAAAGCAAACGCTCTCATTAGGCTCCCCCGTTGGGGGAGCTGTCGCCACGGACGACTGAGAGGGGCTGTTGATTGGAAACCCTCTCCGTCAGCCTTCGGCTGCCACGTTCTCTCCAGCAATACCGCTTTTGCGATATTGCTGGAGAGGCTTTAGCGTTTGATTTTGTTTAAAGCCGGTACATGATATTTAATCTTCCATCATCCGATAGAACTTTTCAATCTCCTCGGAATTGCCGAATTTGCATTTCGAGAGCTTTTCCGTGAGTGCATCGCAGAGAGAGGCATCGGTGAGCATTCTTTTCACCGCTTCGTAAATGCTGTCGGAATTCGCCTCGCAAATGACTCCAAGACTTCCGTCGCCGCCAAGCTGTTCCTTTGCGGCAGGGTAGTTTGAAACAAGCATGGGCTTATAAAGAATTTTCGCTTCCTCAACCGATACGGGCATACCCTCGCTGCGGGAGGGCTGTGCGTAGATGTCACAGTCGCGCAGGTAGGCGTAGGGATTGGGGGTCGTGCCGAGAAAGAGCATCATGTCAGCAACGCCGTATTCAAGCAGGAGATTCGATAAATAATCCTTGTATTCCTTATCTCCGTCGCCGAGGACGTACCAACGCACGTCGATATTTTCGTCCCGAAGCCGTTTCAGCACAGGGACGACCAAATCGTAGCCTTTTACCTCATCTATCCGCCCCATGGTAAGTATACGCTTACCTTTAAAATGGGTGTCGGGGAAGGTGTCGCCGGTAAGCGCCATGTCCCAGATTTGTCCTGGATTTTGTATGTTTTCCAGGGTTACACACTTATCAGCCATTTCCGGAAGCTCGGCGAGAATGGAGCTTCTGACGCTATCGGAAACTGCCACCACTTTATCGCACATACCGAAATAATGCTCGTAAATTTCGTTATCTCTCGGTGGGTAGTAATAATCGAAATGGAGCCAGGTGATCTTTTTCTTTGCTTTCACCATGTCGCACATATAGAACATGGTGCGGTCGCCCCAGTATGCGACGGCGGCATCATATTCCTCGTCGATCCTCGGCATTTTCTTCATGAAATGAATCCACATCTTTGTGGCAATGGAACTGCGTTTCGCGCCGCGTGAAAAGAGGATTCTTACGAAATAGGGGAAGATTTCAAAAAGGGTGAGGGGATTTTCCTTTACAAAGCAGTTGAAAAGGGTTTTCGCTGAATTTTTCCCCGAGAGGAGAAACATATCCCCGTATTTTTCCATGAAGCGGATATTGACCCATGAGGGTATCTCATTCATGAGAAGTCCTTCGTTTTTGGCGAGGAGAAGGGT
>JAZRPJ010000040.1:0-23335 GCA_045649205.1 Candidatus Flemingiibacterium sp. | reverse complement strand
CATTTGACGTGTGCAATCACACTCGATGTGATGCGGCAGTCACCACCGAAGAAAATACAGTCAAGGAGGAAAAATAAATGAATGAATATGTAAAAAATCTGATTGTAATTTTGATGTCCTCCGTTCTCGTAAACAACTATGTTCTTTCGAGATTCCTCGGAATCTGTCCTTTCCTGGGCGTATCCAAGAAACTGAATCAGGCAACCGGCATGGGCATTGCCGTCACATTTGTAATGCTTATGGCGACTGCGGCGACTTGGCCCATTCAGACCTTTATTCTCAATAAATACAACCTCGAATATATGCAGACCATCGTTTTTATTCTGATAATAGCCGCGCTGGTTCAGTTTACCGAAATCATCCTTAAAAAGTTTATTCCCTCGCTCCACAAGAGCCTCGGAGTATACCTGCCGCTGATTACCACCAACTGCGCGGTTCTCGGCGTTACGATCAACAATATGCTGGACGGATACGATTTTGTCGAATCCATGGTCAGCTCCCTCGGCGTGGGACTTGGATTCCTTCTTGCTATGGTCATCTTCTGCGGTGTCCGTTCAAGAATTGATGAAGTGAATGTTCCCCGCTCTCTGCGAGGTCTTCCGGTAACTCTCATCGCCGCATCATTTGTATCCATGTCCTTCTTCGGATTTGCCGGAATTATCGACAAGCTTTTTGCATAACTTCTAAAGAATTTTTACAAGACACTTGAGCTTTTAATCCTAATGCGATAGCGTCATACCATCGCATAGAAAGGTACGGTCATAAAATATGACTCCTATTTTACTTTCATTTATGATAGTGGGTGGCATCGGACTTGTCTGTGCCATACTGCTTGTTTTAGCTTCTCATTTCTTCAGAGTGGAGGAGGAAGAAAAAACCGCAAAGATCCGTGAATGTCTTCCCGGTGCCAACTGCGGCGCCTGCGGATATGCCGGCTGTGACGGCTACGCGAAGGCCGTGGCGCTCGGTGAATCTGCACCTAATCTCTGTATTCCCGGCTCGATGTCCGTTGCGAAGAAGCTTTCGGAGCTTCTTGGTGTTGACGTTAAAACCGACGAGCCGCAGGTTGCCTTCGTAAAATGTAACGGTACATGCTCCACCACCTCAAGAAAAGCGATCTATGACGGAGTTGCCACCTGCAAGGCGGTATCCCAGATTTACGGCGGTCATAACGCCTGCGTTTACGGATGTCTTGGCTGCGGCGACTGCTTCTCAGCCTGCCCATCTGATGCTATCTGCATCAAGGGCGGTGTAGCGCACATCAACCCGAAGGACTGCATCGGCTGCGGAATGTGTGTTGAAGCTTGCCCAAAGAATATTATTTCTCTCCATCCCCGTGATGCGGCGGTTGCCGTAATGTGCAGCTCCAACGATAAGGGTGCTACCGCTAAAAAAGCCTGCGAGCGCGCCTGCATCGGCTGTAAAAAGTGCGAGAAGAGCTGTCCCGAGGGCGCAATTACCGTCGAAAACAACATTGCAAGAATCAATTACGAAAAGTGCACCGGCTGCGGCAAATGCCACGAGGTTTGCCCAACCAACTGCATCAAATCCACCGACTTTACTGCGGCTGTAATAACATGGTAAAGACCGGAAAGTGGAAAAATGACATATTCGTCGCGGCAGTATTTATTCTGGCGGCGTTAATAGGAATCGCCCTCTTGACTTTTTTCAGAGCAGAGGGCGATTATGCCATTGTCAGCATTGATGGGAGCGAAACCGAAAGGTACTCCCTTTCTGCAGATACCGAAGTGGACATAATCACGGAAGGAAAAAAAGTGAACCGACTGGTTATCGAAAACGGCAAAGCGTATATTTCCTATGCCGACTGCCCCGATAAAATATGTGTATCCCACAGAAAAATATCAAAAGAAGGCGAAACCATTATCTGCCTGCCCCACAAATTGGTTATAAGCATTGAATCTGAAAAATAGTGTAATTAAATCCCCAAAATCGGGCATAACTACTGTTACGGAGAAAGTCTTTTATGAAGCATCAAAGAAAGAAAATCGTATATCTTGGTTTTCTCACGGCAATTGCCCTTGTTCTGTCGTACATTGAAATACTGATCCCGCCGATTTTCGCGGCAGTTCCCGGCATAAAAATGGGGCTTCCCAATATAGTTATCATATATATTCTCTACCGCTTCGGTGCAAAATACGCCGCCGCAGTTTCGCTGACACGTGTTTTCATTGTGTCAATGCTTTTCGGCAACGCCATGATCCTCATATACAGCCTCGCCGGGGCAGTTCTCAGTATCGCCGCAATGTGCCTTTTCAGGAAGCTTAATTTTCTCTCATGCGTGGGAGTCAGTATTGTTGGCGGAGTTATGCACAATCTCGGACAAATCGCGGTAGCCGCCTTTGTTCTGCGGACGTCCCAGATATTTTACTACATGACGGTTTTGGCTATAACCGGTACAGTTGCCGGTATCTTTGTGGGGCTCGCCGGAGGGATTTTAATAAAAAGATTGAAAATATAAAAACATATTGACATTTTTTTCACCATATGTTATAATTGTATAGCGATATTTTTTAATAAATTTTTCAAGGAGAAAATACTAATGAAGAAAATTTTAAGCATCATGTTTGCGGCTCTTATGGTCGTATCCTGCATCTCTATGGCAGGCTGCGGTGCAAAAGAAACCAACCTCAAGTTCGGCATGGGAGTTTACTCTGTTTATGACGAAGCTACGGATGCCGACGGCGAAGTTCCCGGCACCTGCGGTGCAGCTGTTACCGCTGCAATCGTTCTCGTTGATGAAGCCGGCAAGATCGTTAAGTGCGCTATTGACACCACAGAAAATTCTATTGGCTTTTCTGCAGAAGGCAAATCCCTTGCCGCCGGTGAATATAAGACCAAGGGCGAGCTTGGCAATGACTACGGCATGAAAGCATACGGCGGTGCCACCAAAGAGTGGTTCGAGCAGAGAGATGCTTTCTGCAAGCTGACAGAGGGCAAGACCCTTGATGAGGTAAAGGCGCTTCTCGTTGACGGCTACAAGGGTAACGACGAAGTTATTGCAGCCGGCTGCACCATCGGAATCGCTGATTTCGTATACGCAGTGGAAAAGGCAGTGGCGAACATCGCTGATTCTGCCGCAACCGCAAAGGACACTCTCTCCCTCGGATTTGTTTCCGTGCAGGATAAGGTTAAGGATGCCAGCGATGAAGGCGACGGTTCTTTGGAGGTCGTTGTAAACATCTGCGGCGCAGTTGTAAATGGCGACGCCAAGGCAGTGTTGACCGAAAGTGATTCTGTTGCTGTTAAGTTCAGCTTCAGTGCAGACGGCAAGTCCACCACCGATACAACTGCCGCTATCGCTTCCAAGAGAGAGCTTGGCACAGGCTACAACATGGCAGCATACGGTACTGACCTCAACGGCGACGGTGTTGTTAAGGAATGGTTTGAGCAGGCAGACGCTTTCGACGCTGCTTGTGCAGGCAAAACCGCTGAGGAGATCTCCGCTCTCGTTGTAGAGGGCTACGGCGTTGATTCCCTTAAGACCGCAGGCTGCACCATCGGCATTTCCGATATGGCAGAAGCGGCTGTAAAGGCAGTAAAATAAATTGATTCGGAGGGACCGCCACAATTGAGCGGTCCCTTTTTGTTTGATCCCGACATATTCCCTATGTGTAAAGGAGCGGATATTTTGAAAAAAATCATATTATTTGCAGTTCTGGCGGCTTTGGTAATCTCACTTCCCGGCTGTGGAGCAAAACAGAAGCAGAAGTTTACCGAATACTATTTCGATTGGTTCGACACTGCCACAACCGTCACCGGCTACGAATATACCGAGGAAGACTTCAAAAAGGTTACATCGGAAATAGAGGCGTTATTCGA
The DNA here is from genome assembly GCA_045649205.1 of Candidatus Flemingiibacterium sp. Lineage (GTDB taxonomy): Bacteria > Bacillota > Clostridia > Oscillospirales > CAG-272 > Flemingiibacterium. Next base: position 19,495 of record JAZRPJ010000040.1, on the reverse strand, counting down.
CAAATATCACAAGCTTTACAATATCTATATCCGTTATGAGGGGATGAACAACTTCGTTAACATAAATGAAACCGTAAATGGCGACCACCGAATAGTCGAAGTGGAACAGGAAATTATTGACCTGGTGAATTTTTCCCGAGAGATGTACACACTGACCGGCGGGAAGTTCAATATCGCCATGGGAAGCGTACTTTCGATTTGGCATACCTACCGCGAGCTTGGTATGGATGATCCGGAAAATGCAGAGCTTCCCCCCATGGATAAGCTTATCGCCGCCTCATACCACACCGACATAGACGATCTGGTCATAGATGAATCCGCCATGAGTATCCAGCTCACCGACAGTAAGATGCGGCTTGATGTTGGCGCAGTAGCCAAGGGCTACGCCTGCGAGCAGGTTGCACAATATCTTGAAGAAAAAGGTATATCGGGATATATAATCAACGCCGGTGGAAATATTCGTGCCATCGGACCAAAGCCGAACGGAGAAAAGTGGGCAATAGGTCTTGAAAATCCCAATCTTACCGACGAGGAAAACCCTTATATTGCCTATCTCTCCCTCACAAACGAATCCCTTGTCACCAGCGGAAGTTATCAGCGCTACTACACCGTTAACGGTAAAAATTATCACCATATCATTGACCCTGAAACATTAATGCCCTCGGAGCGTTATCTTTCCGTTTCTGTCATATGCCACGATTCGGGCATGGGGGATGCGCTATCCACAGCCCTATTTAATATGGATCACCGCGAAGGAAGTGCGCTTGTCGCTTCCCTTTCAGACGTGGAAGCACTGTGGGTAATGCCTGACGGCGAAATCATTCAGTCAGAGGGATTTAAACAGTATATCACAGAATAAAAAATCAAGGTCTATCCGAAATAACATCGGATAGACCTTTTATTTAGCGTATCGCAAAATCACTCAATTCGACCGTAAATCACGTCAAGCCCGTAGAACTTTGACATATTGTAATTGGGCCATGATGTGTGATCGCTTACATCAATGTATTTCATTCCATAAACGGGACTGTACTTGGTTTCCCCGTGGATCCACGCAATTTCCGCCTCGGTTTCGCCGGAATCATGGCAGGCGATGAGATATTCCTCGTTCGCCACAGCATCACGCCAGCTTAAATAAATGTCGTTAACTCCGATAACCGCGAAGTATGCGCATACCACAAGAGTCAGCGAAAGCAGGCAGGAAACAAGCTTTTTCGCCCCCGTATCCCAGAGTGAATGGCAAAGGACGACGCATCCCGCCGCAAAAAGCACTGCCGTGTATGCCGCCGAGCGCTCGTGATAATATGATGCAAAAATCATGATATAGTTGGAAGCAAGTCCACCAAGCGCCAATACCGCGGCGATAATATTTTTGTCGGTCACGCCGGAGCTCATTAAAGACAGTGTGAGAAGTGCCGCATAAAGTAAAATCAGCGGTGCTATCTCACCGAGCATCTTCGTGGCAACAACAATATTTTCACGAAGCAGTCCGAGGTCCATGCCGGAAATCTTGTTTGCCGATTCTGCCGGTGCAAGTGCCATGAGAAGGAATCCCACGCCTGCGAGAACAAGGGACAGCCATAATTCAAGCTTGATCCCGCGGTGAGAGATAAGCATCAGAAGGATAACAAGCAACGCCATAAAGATGGTGGCGGCGGAAACATTCTCGTTCCATCCACCGGCAAAAAAGCCGAGGAGGGGTATGAGAATCTTTAAATACATCGGTCGATTATTTCCATTGTCCTCATAATAGAAAATGAAGCAGAAAAGCCACAAAAGACAGACCGTATAAGAAAAGAGATAGTTGCAAGCCCCGTCAAGCCATAAATTTACCTGTCCGAAAACCGGCTCAAAAATGAATATAAGCCCAAATGCCAATGCCATCAGCTTTGTCGGCACTTTTTTTGAAGCAATTCTCGCGATTATATACAGAAGCAAACAGAAGACCGCGGGGTTAAGAATTTTAAAAACAGTTTGCGGGAGAAAAAGGAAAAGCTGTGCGAAAAAGTGAGCCACGTGGCGGCCGTTCATCTTACTTGCATGGGCAGCGATTGAGGGAAATATATCAAGAACCGAATCCATCTCCGAGCCGTCCACAAAGGAATAAACATAGGTATAGTCATCCACAAGCATGGGCGTCAGCAGATTGCAGACAAGCATAAAAAGATATATTCCGGCTAAGAAGGCTATCTTGCAAATAAGTATTTTTCGACTTTTCTCCACTTCTTTTCCTCCATTTAATTAAAACTTAAAAATGGCAAATCCAGCCGCAGGAATCATCACGGAATAGGTCTTATCGTCGATCTTTGTAACATCAACCTTTTTGCCGCCGATGACGGTGCAGCTTCCAAGAGAACTCTTGACGAGGTCGAGATTGACTTCATTCTTGAATGTTACAGTCACACGCTTGTCAGCCTTCGAATCGATTATATCGCCCACCTCTAAACTACGCTCATTACCTTCATTATTAAAGATGGAAAGATAATTCTGACCCTTCTCATCAGTGGATACGAGCCAGTGAAGACTGTCAACAAAGCAGGGCATGATCTCTTTTGCCAGGGTATTGACCTCATTGCAGAGTCTGTCGAGATCGTCACTCTTCAGAATCTTAAGTCCGCTTACGGCTTTTGCCTTGGCAAATGTCCCTTCTGCGGTTGCATCAATGAGGTACTCGTAGCGTTCAAAGGCTTCCTCGGGAGCATCCTCATAGATGATGTCAAAGAGATCGCCCACACGGGAGTTGGTCATAACGTGCCCCTCGTTTCCGCTTATTAAGCCGTATCTTGTGAAGAAGAGGCGGAGAACATCCTCGATATGACCGAAATATGCCTTGTCCTCATCGTTGATGGGAGTTTCAAGATACTCCGTACGGTGGTCACCGATCTGTCTGTCCTGAGCTTTAAGGTCAAGAAGAGTTCCGGTGATTTCGATTACAGCGTACTTCTTCGGCATAACGATGGCAAATGGGGTCTTTGCATCCATACCGCGGAAATCAAGGGCGGTGTTTATGAAATCTTTCTTTACCTCGCCGTATGGAGAAAGGGTAAATTCGTTCATGTCAGAATAACTGCTATTAAGTCCCCATTCCTCACTCATGTAATGTGCACCGCTCATAAGGGAGTAGTAATAGATTCTGTTCTGAAGAAGGCGTGAGCTTCCCCCGTTTGCACCGAATGAAGAGAAATCGTCGACCGACTTTTCTTGAACTGCATACCACTCATTCATCGAGGCATCGTTAAAGCAGCAAAGGGTTGCGCCCTGACCAGGACGGGGACGCCAGCACTTATAGTATAATCCCCAGGTCTTGCCTCCCATTCTTGCAGTACCTCTCGCCGCGGCAACCTCAATACGCATACGGGGGATCTGACAGCCAACCTCCGGCATGAAGGTCTTCATTCCAATATCATTCTGAAGATCTGATGCAATAAAATAGCTGTCGCAGGGAACAATACTGCCCTCCGCTTCTTCAAGTCTTACACGGTACAAATCCTTAAGCGTTTCAATAAATGCGGAATAATCCTCGGGAAATGTTTTGCCCTCAAAAAAGGTATAATTGGTCTGGTCAAGATTATAGTAAGTGTATGCCTCCTTGCCGTCGGGCGCAATATTACTCGGAATCTTCACCTTTTCTTCAAGCTCCGCCATAGTATACGGACCGTTGTGCCCCGTCAACTCACGAACCTTTGCCCATGCGAGGCCTCTGAAGCTGGAGCCGCTTTCGTGGAGCTGAAGACCGAGGAACCAGTTGCCGAGAAGATTCTGATACTCTCTTATGAGCGCCTTATCAAAGGTATAATCATACTGCATAGTGCCGCCCGCAATTCTGTCAACATAAAATGGGAAATTATTTTCTTTAATAAGGCTGTGGAGCTTGCCGCCCTTCGCCGCAAACCGATTAAACCGTCTGTCATCCGGAACACGGACACAGCTTTGGATCTTCAAACCGGTGTCTTTGTTAATAAGTCCGTTCTTTTCAAGTCCCTTAAATCATTCTTCATTGTAAACATGGAAAAATTTCATGGTGTTACCCCACTTCGCCTTATCATCGGCTTCAATCAATTATTTTAGACTGCTCATTTTGCTGTCACAGCACCATTATACACTATTTTTTCGCAAAAAGCAATACTTTTTGGAAAGAAAAACCTTTTAGTTGTTAATTTCTTGTGTCTAACTATTACTTCAACTCAACAGTAATCAGCCGGTGAGGAGTTGCTTGGTCCCTATGGGCTGATTTTTTGTGTATTACTTTCTGTGTTTTTCAGGAAGCTGTGAAATTATAATGGCGGCAAACATTATGAGAGAACCGACAAGCTCCCGTACAGTCGGGAACTGCGACAGTACAACCATGCTTGTAAGTACGGCAAACACCGATTCAAGACTCATAAGCAGTGAAGCCACGGTAGGCGGAGTATGCTTCTGTCCGACGATCTGCAGTGTGTAGGCAATGCCGCTCGAAAGGATTCCCGCATAGGCTATGGGGAACCATGCGGCGAGGATCTCTTTAATGGATGTATCCTCAAATATGAGCGCCAGAATTCCCGAAAGGACAAAAGTCGTAAAGAACTGTATGCATGACAGCTTCACCCCATCGACCTTGGGAGAAAAATAATCTATAATAAAAATGTGTACCGAAAAAACAACAGCACATACCATAAGGAATACGTCACTTAACGCAAGCTTCAGTCCGTCGGTCATGCACAAAAGATAAAGTCCCACAACCCCCATTCCGACGCAACACCAGATAACGGGCGTGACCCTCTTTTTGAAAAAGAGTCCGAGAACCGGGACCAAAAGAATATACATTGCGGTTATAAATCCGGCTTTTCCGGAATTGTCCGCAGTTATGCCGAATTGCTGAAGTCCGGACGCAACGGTAAGAGCAGCTCCGCAGAAAACACCGCCAATAATCAGTGTTTTTACATTTGATTTGGGGGGTCTATGCCCCCCTGCGGATCTATTTGTTATGATATCCTTTACTATACTTACGGGAATTAAAAAAACGAATCCGAGTAAAGAACGGGATGCCAGAAAGGTAAAGGGTTCAATAGCCTCACTTGCTACACTCTGCGCTACGAAGGTTGATCCCCAAAGGAGTGCGGCGATAAGAAGTGCAAGGCTGCCAAGCATTTTTTTAGAAGACATTATTGTAACCTCTATGCGATAAACTGTATTACTATTATAGCAAAAAATAAAAAGTTTGTCAAGGAACGCCTTACTTCTCTTCATTTGAAAAAACAAGAAATTATAAAAAAACTTCTATACAGACTTGATTAATAGCATATTTTGTGGTATAATGAAATGTGTGAGATACCCGTCCCATTTATGGACATGTTTAATTTTGATTTTGGAGGATAAAATGTACAGAATAAGTGTAATCACCTTGAATCCCGTGGTAAATTTTGCTGCGGAAGAGTTAAAAAAATATCTTCGTATGATGATGCCCGAATGTGGTGAGATATTTATAGATTATGACAGAGCGGCAAAGGACGGTCTCCGCCTCGGGCTTATGAGTGATTTCGGGCTTGACACCTCTGAAGCCGAGGATCTCGTGCTTGACGATATTCTTCACATAGATACAGATGGTGAAAACGGTATCATCGCCGGAAGCAACCCCCGTTCGGTACTTCTTGCAGTCTACCGTTACCTCAGAGAAAACGGCTGCTTCTGGCTGTTCCCGGGAATCGATGGTGAATACGTGCCGATCCGCACAGTCGAAGCGGTAAAATACCATAAAATGGCTGAATGCCGTTACCGCGGTCAGTGCAATGAGGGTGCAGAATTTCAGCAAAATATGATAGATGTCATAGATTTCACACCTAAGCTTGGCATGAACGTATTTATGCTCGAGTTCGATACTCCCAAGGCTTACTATGACCACTACTATAACCACACTTATAACACATCAAACCGTGAACCCGAACCTATAAACGCCGATACAGTAAAGCAGTGGAAACGTCAGTGCGAAGCAGAAATCGCAAAAAGAGGACTTCAATTCCACGATATGGGACACGGATGGGGGGCAGAATCTTTCGGTATATCCTCCATCAACGGATGGATAAAAGAAGAAGATAACCCCGTACCGGAAGAATCCCGTGAAATGCTCGCTATGGTAAACGGTGTGCGCGGACTTTGGAACGGAGTGGCACTCAACACACAGTTCTGCATGTCAAACCCCAAGGCCCGTGCCATTGTGGCAGACTACATTACGGAATACGCAAAAATGCATCAAAATGTGGACTACCTCCATGTGTGGCTTTCAGACGGAGCTCACAATCACTGCGAGTGCGATGAATGCCGCAAAAAAAGGCCCTCCGATTATTACATAATGCTTCTTAACGATATTGATGAGCGTCTTACAGCGGCAGGGCTTGACACTCGTGTTGTATTTATCTGCTACACTGACACGACCTGGGCGCCGCTGACGGAAAAATTTGTTAACACTAAACGCTTTTCTTTCATGCTTGCGGCTATAACAAGACTTTATTCATCACCGGTTCCCGAGTATATCCCCCCGGCAGAGCTTGTCCCTTACGAAAGAAACAAGGTAGGCAGCTTTCCGGTTAAAGTGGAGGACTATATTCTCCATTCGAAGCAGTGGAAAAATGCGGGCGAATGCCCTTCCCTTGTATATGAATATCACTTTTGGGTAAATCAGTACCTTGATCCGGGTATGATGAATTTTTCGAAGCTTATATATGACGATGTCCGCGGATACAGAAAAAACAGCTTTGACGGACTTATAGAAGACGGAAGCCAGCGCAGTTATTTCCCGAACGGATTCAATTTCTTTGTGTATGCTGAAACGCTTTTTGATACAAGCGTTGATTTTGAATCACTGAAGCAAGCCTATTTCTCTCATGCATACGGTGAAATTAGCGACGCAGTCATCGCATATCTTACTGAAATATCCGAAGCCTTCGATACAAAGTACATTGCCAAAAACTTGAACTGTGCTATAACCGACGATCCGGACGGTATGTGCTATTATGCCCCCGAAAAGGCGGCTGGCTTTAAAAAAGTCAAAGAGATCGTGTTGAAGTATGCCCCCATATTCGAATCGCACAAAAATATGGAGTACCGCGCACAGACAGTAGCTATGAAGCTTCTCCGTCTGCACATGGAATACTGCGAAGCACTTGCCGACATATGGGTGCACATATCCGGAGGCAGAAACGACGAAGCTATGGCTGCCGTTCAGAGATTCATGGACGATTTCGGCAAGCACGAAATTGCCATAGAAACCTATTTCGACCAGCGTATGTGCTTCTATTTCTTGGATCTCTTAACCTCCTCGTCCAAGAATTTCTATACCACCAACTGATACAGCTACAAATTGTAAAGAGTAAATTTAACTCTTGCTCTGCTTAATCGGGAGGAAACAAAAAACAAGGTATTATAAACGCCCTCGTTCCGGATCGGAGCGAGGGCGTATCGTCTATATTCCGTAAGTCCCCGTCAGCGGATCCTTGAAAATACCGATTTCAGGGGAAGCGAATGTAAATACAATAAAGAGCAGTGCAATCAGACAGAGCACCGTAAACGCAAGCTTAGGTAACTTGCACTGCACATTCCCGACATTAAACAGCCGAGCTTCATAAATATACGCAGCTGCAGCAGAAATAAAGAAAATGGCAATATTCAGCCAATCGGGCGACTTTCCGATTACTCCGTTAAATGTGTAGAATATCATGGGAATAAGTGTAAGTCCAAGTAAGATTCCCCTCAGCTTCACACACCAGAACTCCGGACGCTCACGGAAGAAAAAGCTCTGTACGACGGCATAAATAAACATCGGCCAAAAAATCAGCTTCATGTGCTCCCATGTAGATTCATTAACACCTGAAAACGGTGCTGCCCATAAAGCTCCGCCGAGCCAATTATATAGGAAATGAAGTATCGTGCCTCCGAAGGATGTAACGGCAAATCCGAGAAACTGTGATTGATTCATTGATCGGTTCATTCATTCACCTGCAAAAATATATTAGTGAATCAGTATATGCGTCACCGTGCCAGTTTATACTGCGAAATTCTTGCTATTTTGCTGAATATGTGATATAATGGAGCTATCGGGTTAAATACTTGCGAACAGTCAATGATAAACCGGAAAATTGTAAACTCCGGAAAACAGCAGGCAGGATTAACGAAAGATGAATAAAATTATAGTAATCGGTTGTCCGGGAAGCGGCAAAAGCACATTTTCAAGGGAACTGCATCAAAAGACCTCCATTCCTCTGTATCATCTTGATATGATGTATTGGAATGCAAATAAAACCACAGTTGAAAGGAGCATTTTCCTCGAGCGCTTATCATCCGTTATACAGAAGACACGGTGGATAATTGACGGTAATTACGGTTCTACCATGGAGATGCGGGTGGCGGCGTGCGACACAGTGATTTTTCTCGACTATCCGCTTGACATTTGCCTTGCCGGAATCAAGGAGCGGATAGGAAAACCGCGCAGCGACATGCCGTGGACAGAAACCGAAGAAGACACAGAATTTATTGAATTCATAAAAAGCTATAATGAGCAGCAAAAGCCCAAAGTGTTGACACTGCTCGAAAAATACGACGGCAAAAATATCGTTATCCTGACAAGCCGAGGGGAAGCAAACGAGTTCCTCTCAAAGCTATGATCACCGCCAGACAAATTTGATCGAAAAAAAGGAGCATCTATATGAAGAGCGCGTGCAGTGCTTTAATAAAATACACCGTCGGACTGCTTCTTGTTGTAGCACTTCTGTTCCTACCGGCAGGAAGCTTCGCCTACATGAACGGATGGTTATTTATCGGACTTTTGTTTGTCCCCATGCTGGTCCTCGGTGCCGTTCTTCTCATAAAATCCCCCGCCCTTCTTGAAAAGCGTATTTCCGCAAAGGAAACGGAAAATACTCAAAAGGGAGTGGTAGCTGCATCGGGGATTCTGTTTATTGCAGGATTTATAGTTGCAGGGCTTGATTTTCGCTTCGGGTGGTCTAATGTGCCGCTGTGGTGCATCATCGCCGCGTCTGTCACACTGCTGATCTCTTATATGCTTTATGCCGAGGTCATGCGTGAAAACGCATATCTTTCAAGAACAGTAGAGGTGCAGGAGAACCAAAAGGTAATCGATTCGGGGCTTTACGGCATCGTGCGTCACCCAATGTATGCGGCAACGCTGTGGCTCTTTCTCTCGATTCCCGTGGTGCTTGGCTCGTGGTGGTCCCTTGCTTGCTTTTTACCCTATGTCGCGGTGATCGTCATTCGCATACGCAATGAGGAAAAGGTGCTGGAAGCAGGACTTGATGGGTATATAGAATACAAGAAACGGGTGAAATACAGAATTCTGCCGTTTATCTGGTAAAGGGGCATTTTATGAAAAAAGTAAAGACACCAATTACCGTCTTCGACCATCAAAAGCTTTACGATCTCCTTGCAGCCATTCCGCGGGGACGTGTGGTTACATACGGCGAATTAGCAGAAATGCTTGGAAACCGACGCTGGGCGCGCGCTGTCGGCAATGCCCTGCATAAAAATCCCGACGGCAATAAATATCCCTGTTACAAGGTCGTAAACAGCAAGGGAGAGCTCAGCCTCTCTTACGCGTTCGGCGGAATTAGCGAGCAAAGCCGACGCCTTGAAGCCGATGGGATCACAGTAGTAAATAACAAAGTAGACCTAAAAAAATACGGAGGTTACCAAAAAGACACTTGAGACCGAACGTCTTATTCTCCGTCCGTGGAGTGAGGATGATGCGGAAGAACTCTATAAATATGCCGGCGATCCCGAGGTAGGTCCGCCTGCGGGATGGCAGCCCCACACAAGCGTTGAGAACAGCCGTGAGATCATCCGCGATGTACTTTCCGCTCCCGAAACATATGCGATTTGCCTGAAGAAAGACGGCAAGCCTATCGGCAGTGTTGGATTTCACCGTGCCGATCTTGCGGAACTTCCCGACGAATACGAGCTTGGATACTGGATAGGTAAACCATTTTGGGGACAAGGACTCATTCCCGAGGCTTCCCGTGAAATGCTCCGTCACGCCTTTTTGGATCTCGGTATGAAGCGTATCTGGTGCGGCTACTATGACGGCAATATGAAAAGCCGCCGTGTGCAGGAAAAGCTCGGGTTTGTCTATCATCACACCACAGAGGGAATCGAAGTGAATCTGATGAATGAGATTCGTACGGGCCATGTGATGCTGATGACTCTTGAAACCTGGGAAAAGATCTATCATATTTGAGGTGGAGTATGTTAAAAAAGTTGTACGATAAAAGCAATATTTTATTCGCGGTCTTATGGATCGTCGTCTACTGTGTGCTTATGTCTGCAGGAGATTCGATGTCATCTGAAATCGGCATCGAAAAGTCAGCCACGCTTGCAGTCGGACTTCTCCTATCTGCAGGACTTCTGCTGTTTTTTAGGAAGTATGATCTTTTCAAAGCCTACGGACTCTGCCATTGGGCGGCGTCGGCAAGGTCGATGTTATACTATCTGCCGGTATTTCTGATGCTGAGCGCTAATCTCTGGTATGGCGTCACCATGAATTACGGCACACTCGAAACTGTGCTGTTCATACTGTCCATGTTCTGCGTCGGATTTTTGGAGGAAGTGATCTTCCGCGGGCTGCTTTTTAATGCAATGCGCAAAGGCAGCTTCAAAGCCGCTGTAATCGTTACAAGCATCACCTTCGGTATCGGACATATTATCAACTTATTTAACGGCTCAGGTACAGAGCTGATTCCAAATCTGCTGCAGGTGATCTACGCCACAGCCGCAGGATTTATGTTTGTAATGATGTATCTGAGGACGGACAGTCTTATAGGATGTATCGCGGTACACGGACTTTTCAACTCACTCAGCGTATTTGCAAATGATGCAAATGCATCGACGGAGATGCGGATAATATCCTGTATGCTGCTCACTGTAATTACCGGCTCCTATGCGGCATATCTTGCGTTGACAATGAGGGGGAATAAAAATGATTAAAGAACTGATGCACGATCCTATTTTTCTTTCAGGAAAATCGGTGACCGCAGAAAAAGAAGACCAACAGACCGTCCATGATTTACTCGATACGCTGATGGCGTATAAAGAGAGCTGTGTCGGCATGGCGGCGAATATGATCGGTGTGCGAAAGCGTATCATCGCATTTTTTGATGACAGCGGCCATTCTTCTGAATACAAAGTGATGCTTAATCCCGAAATTATTAGGAAAGACGGCGCATATGACACCGAGGAAGGATGTCTTTCGCTAACCGGGAGACCGCGTCCGTGTAAGCGGTGGAAAAGCATCAAAGTACGGTATCAAACTTCCGATATGCAGATTCGCATCAAGACATACACCGGATTTACGGCGCAGATAATTCAGCATGAGATAGATCACTGCAGAGTTGCAGCTCCACAGTGACCAAGGCTTTCAATATACATCCCACGCATATTTCAAGCTAACACAATTATACAATATTACGCCGTCAATGTCAAGTAGGGGTAATCCTTATGACAATGCAATGGCAGAAAATTTCTTCTCGATTCTCAAAACTGAGTGCATTCACCGCGTTAAGTTGAAAACCTATAATGAGGCTCGCCTTCTCATCGGTGAATACATTCACTTCTACAACAATGACAGAATTCAAACTAAAACAAAACTGACCCCGCTTGAAAAACGAAGTCAGTTTCTCATTTAATGCTTATTTTTTATGCCATATGGGTGTTTTTTGTGCTGTCCGTACAATTTGGGGCAGTTCAATTAAATAGGCCGGTGGTCATACTATTAACTTTATGATCTATTAAGCAAGCCGTCTTTTTATATTTTCTCTTTATTCCGGTTTTGTTTCCAGCTTCAGCGGAAAGTCGCCGAGATGTTCCATTTTGAAGCCGTTTGCCTTGTAAGCTTCATAATCAAATGCATCAAGCTCATCTATCGCCAGCTTGTGGAATTCGTAGAAGTTGTACCACCACTCATAGCCGGAACCAAGCTCGGCATTCAAATAGGCATCGGCAATGTCACAGCCCATCTGCGGTGCAACATAAAATGCACCCATTGCGAGCACATTGACACCGTTTCCGGTGATTGCACGCAGAGCGGCAGGAACACTCTCAACCACGCCTGCATGAACACGCGGGCACTTTGATGCCGCAATGTGGATACCCATACCGGTACCGCAGAATAGAAGCGCATGCTCAAAATTCCCCTCAGAAATCTGTGCACCTACGCGAAGGCCGACACGGTGAAACATATTCTCTGTATCCTCAACATTAGGATCGGTTACACCAAGGTCGGTGATCTTCCATCCTTTGCGCGAAGATGTGCGCATACTGCTTCTTTCAGCGGATAACCCGCAAAGTCAGCACCTACGACCAGGTATTTGTCTTTAACAGTTTTCATTGTAGCTCTCCATTCTTTTTATTTATTTTGAATTTTGCCCAAACATCGTGTCAATAAGCGACCATGCAAACAACTGATGCATCTCACGGCTGGGATGATTCAGATAATTTGAAAGAATATCGGTGATGTCTACACCGCTTTTATACATCGCCATCCATTTTGCATATACATCGCACAGCGCCGCACCGGTTTCCTCTGCCGCTTCACGTGCCGCCTGCATATACCGGTCAAAAACGCCGTCAGAAAAGCTGGTTTCCAGCGTTTTTGCATATTCACGAAGCCATTCACCGCGAAGCTTAGTATGTACACGGGAGCATATAGGCTGTGGAGTCATCAGAATGACCTCACTGCCTGCAGCCTGCAAACGACGGATAATTGATACCAATGCATCGTGATACTGCGGGATTCCTTCCATACCGCCGCAGCAGTCATTAAGCCCGTAGCACACTACGGTGAAATCCGGCTTATACGGGAGTAAATCCCTCTCCATTCTCTCAAGTCCGCCGGGTGCGCTATCTCCGGAAATCCCGGCATTGATAATATTTATCTGTGCTTTTGGATACAGCATACCGAGAATTCGGCGGAATTTTGCCGTGTAGCCTTGCTCTGTATCGAATACGACATCAATTCCGTCCTCACCGTGATCGGTCATAGCAGGATATACCTCAAAACAACCGTTTGTAACGCTGTCGCCGAGGAATCCGACAGTAACCGGTGGATGCTTCATGGCATCACTGTTCTTATCGGATAATTTTTTCAATACTTTAAATGACATCTGTGTGTCCCCCCTCTCTCTACTAATCAGTGCTTAATTATAAAATCATGAATGCCGCTATGTAAGATCTGACCGCCATATATGCCATCGATTCCTTCGGGAAGAGAAACACTCAAATGAACACCGTCTTCCTCTTTTGCCCACATCACGGATATTCGCCCCTTTGGCGTGTCGATGTAACCCTTCGCAAAGGTAAGTGCCTCGAAGAAGTACGGCTTTATCTCGACAGCCTTATAGGCAGGAGTATGAATACGAATACCGACGACCGTTTTCATCATCCAAGACATAAAGTCTGAATACATATGATGATTGTGAGAGCCGCTCATCTCCCATGTTTCATAGAGTGTAGTCATTCCATCATTGTACCAAACCTGATAAGATGGAAATCCCTCTGCCGTTATGATCTTTAAAGCATACTCATGAAGATCACATTTGTTCAGCGCCATGTAAAGATGCCGCAGACCTACCATGCCGCAGTAATGGTGAAAATTCCTTTCCTCAACCAAATGCGCAAGTTGAGCTGCAAGGGGTTTGAGGTCATCATAAATACCGTGATATATGAGCATTGCCACAGCCGTCTGTTCTTCGATAACACAAGTCCCGTCGGAACGCAGATATTTCTCTTTGACTTCCGCTACACGGGTATTCAGTGCATCCGTATACTTCGATGTATCTTTTCCTGCGAAATCCGCAGCATCACGGGCTATGCGCAGGAATTTGATTCTGTATACCGAATTAATAAATGCGGCACTGACATTCTCATTCCAGTCAGGCGTTGCGTGGTCAGCAAGACCGAAATTAATATCTCCGTTTTCATCAGCGTGCGAATCAAGATAAGCAAGATAGCGGTCAAAATACGGAAGTGCCCTTATAAGGTGGTCTTTCTCTCCCGTATGCAGATACAGTCGGTACGGCACCTCGAATAGCGCGCCGTCGGAAACAGGACCGTTGTAAAGCTCATATCCCCAACCGGATGTCGGCACAATACCGGGCATGGCCCCGTCTGGAAGCTGTGCATCAAAAAGATCCTGCAGCCATTTTTCAAAAAAGCGTTCAGTTTCGAAGTTGGTAAGCATCTGCTCACATGAAGCCTGAGCATCGTTGCACCATCCCAGCTTTTCTCTTGTAGGACAATCGGTAGGCATATAGAAAAGATTTGACAGCGTCGCCAACTGTCCCGCACGGAAGATAGCGTTCAGAAACTCATCAGAACATTCAAATGCGGAGCGTACTTTTACGTCCTGATGGACAAACACACCGGATACTGTAGAAAGTTCAGGATTCTTCAGTCCCGTGACTTCAATATACCTGAAACCATGGTAAGCAAAATGGGGTGACCAAACAAAATCTCCGCCATCACAGATAAATCGGTCATGTGCAAAGTCTGTTTCGCGGTAATGTCTTTTCCACATATCGAAGTAGTCCATCTCGCCCTCGGAGTCGATCTTTTCCGCATAACGGATGTCGAGAACATCACCTGCATCCTGCCGCGAATCCACAGACAGTCTGACAAAACCGGATATATTCTGTCCCAGATCAAAAATGTATCGTCCATCACCACGGTCAGACATGGATATGGCAGGATAGACACAGTCAGCACGAACCGGCTCACATGAGCATTGCCGGAAGATTCCCGTGGGTGGGGTAGTATCGGAAATGGCGTTCTCCCACTCACTGTCATCATAATCGAGCGCTGTCCAATCTTTCTCATAAAGACGGGCATCGAAGTATTCGCCGGAACGAAGCTGATTGTAAATAACCGCAGATTCATCTGTACATTTCCAGCTTGCATCGGAACTGAGGACTGTTTTGCCATTAACTTCAATGGAAAGAATAAACTTGGGGTTGTCACGCCACGGAGCAATATCATAATCCCACGATGTAGTAAAGTTCTCGTTATACCAGCCGTTTCCGCACTGCACAGCAAAAATATTTTCTCCCACATTCAGACGGTCGGTGATATCATAGCTGTTGTACCACAGCGTTTTACGGTAGTTCGAGCATGGAGCGGTAAACAGATCCTCTGTCACAGGTGAACCATTGAGATAATAGTATCCGTACCCCAGACCGCAGACATGGAGTATAGCGGAGCTGACAGGCTCCGAAATAGTAAATCTGCGGCGAAATCGCGGTGCTGCGCCGCTTGCTGTAGGATCATACTTACGGGAGGTTTTTATGAAATTGATACATTCAAAAGAATGGGACATACATATTCTCCTTTCGCAGTTTACATCCGGATCAGCGGATACCCATTTTTACGAGATTGTCGTAGCTGAGCTTGACAGCGTCAAATACATCGCCCTCGCATATATCCTGCTCTATGATAAAGCGCTCTATGCCGATCTCCTCTGCCGATGCGATGATGCCCGGCCAGTTTAGGTTGCCGGTGCCTACGGATGCGAAGTTAAAGGGAACATCTTCGATCTTTCCTTCCAGCTTGTGGATAGCGTAATCCTTGACGTGCATATAAAATGCCCGTCCCTTGAACATTTTTAACGATACAGAGGGTTCTGTACCTGCATTTGTCAGCCAGAATACGTCCGGCTGGAACATAACTGCATCGGGATCTGTTTCATTTAAAAGAATGTCGATGCCGCGTACATCTCCGAAATTGATCCACTCGAATGCGTGGAAATGGTAGATATAGCGGAGTCCTGCCGCTTTGCAGGCGCGGCCCTCTGCGTTCATCTGCTCGGCGAAACGGCGGTATCCGTCCGCATCACCGCGCAATTCCTCAGGAATGGAATTGGTGCGAAGTACATCGGTGCCAAGAATATCGGCTTCACGCTTTGCTGACTCAATGCCGCCCACAATTTCACCTGTAGAACGGTAGACGGAGTCTGCCTTTAATCCGTTATCGCGGAGAAGCTTTGCAAGCTGCTCGGCGCTAAAGAAGGAAGGTACTGAAATCTGTACATTTTCGATACCGATGTCGGAAACGCGTTTCAGAGTAGTCTGGAAATCCTCCGGTGTCTTGGTAAAGGAACGGAGGGTAAACATCTGTAATCCGATCTTTGACATTTTAATTCTCCTTTAAAACTGTAATTTCTTAAATATCGAGTACCATCTCTTCGTACTCGGTGCAGCCCGGCTTAAAGGGCTCGGGACGTGTGCAAGTGGATCTCATATTATAGATCATGCCGCTCTCGCCGCTTCTGATGATGCCGTGGGCAATCTCAAACATATGATAAATGCGCTCGGAGGAGCAGCGAGGAGCACGTCCGTTGCGGATGGCGTATGCCAGATCCGCCGCTCCAAGTCCTCGGCTGTCCTCGGTGAAGCCGAAATTCAAGGGCATGGTTGCAGTGCCCCCCTTGGTAGTGAGCACCGGTGCACTGTCGAACATATTTGGATCCCCTACATTCAGATATCCGTCTGTACCAAACAGCATAAAGCTTTCATACAGAACGGACTCCGATGAAGTAAGAAGGGTGCATATGGTGCCGTTCTCAAACTCAAGTGTGCCCACAAGGTTGTTTGGCGTTTCGATTTTCATAACGCCGCCGTACTCGGGGTTGTCGGGATTCATGTAGATACGGCTGTTTGGTTCACGTATCTGCGAAAAGCCGCAGACACGTCTGACCGGACCAAGAATATTGATAAGCTCCATCAGATAGTAACAGCCCATGTCAAAGATAATACCGCCGCCGGGACAAAACGCAAATCGGCGCTCCGGATCGGAACGGTAGCGCTCATGATGATATCCGCGCACCAGTGTAATCGTTGCTGCTACGGGAGTGCCGATGATTCCGGCATCCACGATCTGACGTGCAGTCTGAAGTCCCGCACCAAGATAGGTGTCCGGCGCTCCGCAAAAATACAGTCCTTTTTCCTTTGCAAGAGCCACCAGCTCCGCACCTTCTTCAAGCAGAACGGCCATCATCTTTTCACCGTAGACATGCTTTCCTGCAAGGAGCGATCTTTTTGAAACTTCATAATGGGATGTATGATTTGTGATGTTAATGACCAGCTCTATTTCGGGATCATTCCAGATCTCCTCATTGGTCATCTGACGGATACCGAAGGCCTCGGCTTTTTCCTTTGAACGCTCGGGCTTAATGTCTGAACAGCCCACAACATCGAGCACATTAAACCTATTTACGCAGTTTTCGAGATACACCTTGCTGATCATACCGCAGCCGATGATCGCGGTCTTTACCGGCTTGAATGGTATCATTTTTCTTCCTCGCTTTCTAAATTGCTTATTTACACATAAAATTACTTTACAGAGTTGCCTTGCTGTTACTATTATATCATACGGCATTTTCTTTTTTAAGTAACATTCGATGTAATTATCCGGACAAAATTCTTTTTTTGTTACAGAATTAACGATATTTTTTCTTGCAAATCGATCTCCTATGTGCTATAATATTGGTAATATACCATTCAGTGGTGGGCTGCAGCGTGAAAAATACTTTTTTCACGCATGGTTTTGTGGCTTGCATGACTCTTAGAGCCATGATTTTGCTTCGCAAAATCAGCCCCAATTCCCAAATTAGGAAGCTTTCGCTGATGCGAAAGCCATGGTGATCAATATGAAAATAGTACAATTTAAAGACCTGCACAAAATGGAGTTTGATCTTCACAATGTGATCATTATACATCAATTTTTGCGTGACAAGGACGTCTTCCGCGTTCCCGAGGGCGGGCGTCAGGAAAATGGGCTCTTATTCCTTTCGAACTGCTCATTTGAGTATCTCACACCGGACGGCGAAATGTATGAAAAAGCGCTAAAAGAAAGTATTGTCTACATACCGAAGGGGGCAAATTATATCTGCCGCTTCAATACAAGCAACCGCAGCGCGAACACTGAAGATGGGTCAGATTATCTTATCAATTTTATTCTGACCGATGAAACCGGCGAGGAGTTTATTCTTTCAGATGACCGTATAGTCTTCCCTACCGACAAACGGAAATATTATCATGACTGTTTCGTCCGCATCGATACCATTGGGCGCAAATGGGTGTCCCCCTCCGCGCGCATCAAATCCATGATGTACGATTTACTCTGCGACATTTCGCTGGACCTGCAGAAAAGTGACATCATGCACCGAAATTTTGCATCCATTTATCCTGCGATCCAATATATACAAACCACCGATCTTGCTTCTGTTGATACAGAAGAGCTGGCAGAAATTTGCCGTATCAGTAAATCTTGTTTTTACCGTCTGTTCCGTGAGTACACCGGCATGGCACCGCTCGAATATATCAACCATCTGAAAATCAAGCAAGCACAGAAAATGCTTCAAAGCGGCATACTGAATGTAACTGAGATCGCGGAATCACTCGGCTATACGGATGCATCATACTTTGCGCGGTATTACAAAAAAGTCACCGGACACAGCCCCAGCGCAGACCGTAAATACAGTTGATTATCAATCAAGACAGCAATAATAACGTGACTTGCTGAGCTTACACTCTTGTTATATCACACTCTATGCCCCCCAAAAACGGACATATACCAATTGACTTATCAACCCGGGGAAGGTATAATTAAAATAATAAATTCTACTATCGGAGATGGCTATAATAATATTATATTTCCGAATTAAGGAGAGTACACCGCCATGACGGATAAGAAAGAAATGCTCGGCACGGCACCCGTAGGCAAGCTTCTCTTTAGGCTTGCACTTCCCACGGTTGTCGCCCAGCTTATCAATATGCTTTATAATATCGTAGACCGCATCTATATCGGACATATGCCCGAGGTAGGCGACCTTGCGCTGACGGGAGTTGGCGTTTGTATGCCAATTATCATGATCGTATCGGCGTTCGCAGCGCTTGTAAGCTCGGGCGGTGCGCCGAGAGCATCCATTTTCATGGGTAAGCAGAAAACAGATGATGCCGAAAAAACGCTCGGCGCATGCTTCGGTCTGCAGATCATCGTGTCGCTGATACTGACCGCTGTACTTATTATATGGAACCGCGATTTTCTGCTTGCGTTCGGTGCGAGTGAAAACACAGTGTCCTTTGCAAGCGACTATATGAGCATATATGCGATAGGCACGATCTTTGTACAGTTAACGCTCGGTATGAACGCGTTTATCACGGCACAGGGATTTACGAACATTTCCATGCTTTCTGTCATCGTTGGCGCAGTGTCAAACATCATTCTTGATCCTATTTTCATCTACGGCTTCGGTATGGGCGTAAAGGGCGCGGCACTTGCGACAATTATCTCACAGGCGCTGTCCTGCGTGTGGGTAATATCATTTTTGTGCAGTAAAAAAAGCATTTTGCGCCTCAAAGCGGAGAATTTTATTCCCAAGCCGAGAATCGTTCTGCCGTGCATCGCCCTCGGCTCGGCATCGTTCATTATGCAGGCAAGCGAGAGCGTGATTTCTGTCTGCTTTAAC
>JAZRPJ010000039.1:0-2419 GCA_045649205.1 Candidatus Flemingiibacterium sp. | reverse complement strand
GGTTTGGCGGCTGAGTTAACCCCGACTTCATGTGACAACATCCACCGTCTGACCACACTGACGAGTGATTCCACTGCCAAACGTACCGTCCCTTGAAGCCTTAGCGGAAACGCTGATAGGGCGCTATACCCGAACATAGGTGCTGCCCCAAATGTGGACCGTAGCGAAAGAGGGGGAGGAGGGTTGGGGAGGAGGGGGAGCCTTTACGCAGTATGGTTCCCCCTCCTCCGAGTTTCGCCCCCGATGCCGAGAACGGCATACGTCAGGAGCGGCTCCTCGAGCCATCCCTCGATGCCGAGGGCGGCACATAACAGCGGCATATAATGGCTCATCCGCCTCATTTTGACTGTAAAATTTTAACAATTCGTTAATTTTAACATAAAAACCGCCGAAAATTCATCAAAAAAGCATTTCCCCCTTGACATTTTGCTCATTTTTGTATAAAATATAAGTATGTGTAATTAAAATATTAGGTTATTATATACGCTCGTTTTCCGTCAATGATGGAACGGCGGAGCTTGAAGCGATAAAATAGACAATAAAATAATTGCATAGAACAAACCACAAACATATTTATAAAATTATGACACAAGGAGGTGTTCTTTAAATTGATCGAAATTATTATCAGCGTACTTATTTCCGCTATAATCTGTCTGCCCGTAGGCATATTTCTCGGTATCGTCTACAGAAAAAAGGTCGGCGAAGCTGAGATCGGCTCTGCCGAAGAGCAGGCTCGTAAGATAATCGAAGACGGTGAAAAAACCGCCGAAAATAAGAAAAAAGAAGCTCTCATCGAAGCAAAAGAAGAAATTCTCCGCCAGAAAAATGAGCTCGACCGCGAAACAAAAGAGCGTCGCAGTGAAATTTCCAAGCTTGAAGCCCGTGTTGCCAAGAAAGAGGAACAGGTAGAGCATAAGCTCGAAAGTCTTGAAGCCAAGGAGGAACAGATCACCAAACGCCTTAAGGAATGTGACGAAACCCGCGAGGAGATCGAACACATAAAGGAACAGCAGCTTGCAGCCCTTGAAAAGGCGGCAGGTCTTACCGCCGAGGAGGCCAAGGAACAGGTTCTCGCCCGTATCGACGACGAGATCAAGCGCGAAACCGCGCAGAAGCTCATGGATTATGAGCAGCAGTTCAAGGAAGATGCCGACCAGAAGGCAAAGGATATCCTTTCACTTGCAATTCAGCGCTGTGCATCCGAAAGCGTCACCGAAAACACCGTTTCCGTTGTGGCACTGCCCAACGATGAAATGAAGGGTCGAATCATCGGCCGTGAGGGTAGAAATATCCACACCATTGAAGCTATGACCGGTGTCGATCTTATCATCGACGATACTCCCGAAGCAATCACAATTTCCTGCTTCGACCCCATCCGCCGCGAGGTGGCGAGAATCGCTCTCGAAAAGCTGGTTTCCGACGGACGTATCCATCCCGCCCGTATCGAGGAAACCGTTGAGAAAGCAAAGCGCGATGTTGATGCCATGATCAAGCAGGCAGGTGAGCGTGCTACATACGATCTCGGTATCAACGGTATCAGCCCCGATCTTATCAAGCTTCTCGGACGTCTTCGTTTCCGTACCAGCTACGGTCAGAATGTGCTCGACCATTCCATCGAGGTCGCACTTCTCTCCGGTATGATCGCGGACGAGCTTGGAATCGACAACACCCTCGCAAAGCGTGCAGGTCTGCTCCATGATATCGGTAAGTCCCTTACCCAGGAAATCGAAGGCTCTCACGTACAGCTCGGTGTTGACATCGCCAAGAAGTTCAAGGAAAACAAAGAAGTTATCCATGCTATCGAGGCTCACCACAACGATGTTGAACCGCAAACCATCATTGCGGTTATCGTTCAGGCAGCCGATGCAATTTCTGCCGCAAGACCCGGCGCAAGACGCGAGGATATCGAAAATTATGTTAAACGTCTTCAGAAGCTTGAGGAAATCACCTACAGCTTCCCCGGCGTGGACAAGTCCTTCGCTATTCAGGCAGGACGCGAAGTCCGCATCGCGGTTAAGCCCGAAATGGTTAACGACGAGCAGATGGTTCTCATCGCTCACGAAATCGTCAAGAAGATCGAAAACGAGCTTCAGTATCCCGGACAGATCAAGGTCCACATGATTCGCGAAAGCCGCGCTATCGACTACGCTAAATAATGACGAAGGCTGTAAGGTTGAGTCCTTACAGCCTTTTTGTTTGTGTGGAGAACGCGCAGGGAAGGGACTTGCTACTCCCGGCGTGTGCCGTTCCCGGCGTTGGGGAATGGCTTGGAAGCCACTCCCGACGTGTGCCGTCCTCGGCATTGGGGGCGAAACTCGGAGGAGGGGGAACCATACTGCGTAAAGGCTCCCCCTCCCCCCCAACCCTGCTCCTCCTCTTTCGCTACGGTCCACATTTGGGGGTGCACCTATGTTCGGGT
>JAZRPJ010000038.1:0-6761 GCA_045649205.1 Candidatus Flemingiibacterium sp. | reverse complement strand
TGCTTTTCGTCATTTCCGTCTTTCCCTGCACTGCAGACAGAATAACGTCGTCATGGATTTCCTCCCTCCGTTGTGCCATGTGGCTTGATATTTTGCTTAGTTTTGCTATTGGGCACCGAGCAAGGAAACTATGCTCGCCGCCCATATATAATTAGTCAGCGAAGCTGATTAATTAACATTACTGCTTAATATCTATTTTCTCTATTATTCTCGTATATAGATTGTCAAGTAGCATTTGAGTTTTTTCACCGTCATCCCAAATAGCATAATCAATTACGGAAGCAATAATCGTATAGATAAAATACTCAGCCTGATCATGGGTGCATCCGAAAACGCCTACAATCTTCTCGGCATATCTTTCATAGAGCAGCCTAAAGTCTTTTGATTTTTCTCTCATCCGTTCTCCGAATACAGGACTGGTTGTGATCTGTATTGCAAGGCGAAGCTCATACTTGTGTTTCTCGACCTCATCCAAAAGGGTGTCGAAATACTTTCGCACATCATCTGTGTGATTGAGAGTAAATGTGAAGAGTGCATCAACAACTTTAGATAATCCATACTTTCCGGCACTGATCCATATATCGTCTTTGTTTTCAAACCAGTAGTAAAGACTGCTTTGTGCAAGCTCGGCTTCTCTGCACAGCTCCCCTATAGAAGCGTTAGTGAGTCCCATCTTCAAAAGATAATCCCATGTTGTCGTGATTATTGCCTTTCTTTTGTCGGACGTATAGTAACTATTCACACTAATTCACCCCTTTCTGAATGATACTTACAGCCACATTTTGACGTGTTGTAATGC
Organism: Candidatus Flemingiibacterium sp.; assembly: GCA_045649205.1. Lineage (GTDB taxonomy): Bacteria > Bacillota > Clostridia > Oscillospirales > CAG-272 > Flemingiibacterium. Next base: position 5,962 of record JAZRPJ010000038.1, on the reverse strand, counting down.
TCGTTACAAGTAGCGGCAAAAAAAAATTGCCTGCAACATAATCGAAATTATGTTGCAGGCACCCGACATCTTTGTTGTTAAACTTAGTAATGTGAGAAATATTTTGCGAAATTTAAAAATTGAAGACATGACTACAAGACCGGGCAATGTAAAATTTGTTTAACCGGTCTGTCTTGTTATGTCTATTTTCTTGCATAATAACAATTTTTTAAGAAATATAGATAAAATCATTGACAAACACCCCTTTTTATGGTAAACTTATTAGGATAGTGATATGTAGAAAGCATATATTATACCACATAATTTCGATTATGTGGTTTTTTAGTTATAGCCGTAAAAGTCCCAGTTTTTGAATCTGACGACGATGCACATCGCCTGTTTCCTTTGTGTAGATGCGCGTAGTGTTAATGCTTGAATGTCCAAGAATATCAGCAAGACGAACAATGTCCTTTTGGATGGAATAATAGGTTCGAGCAAACAAATGGCGAAGGTTATGGGGAAAAACTTTCTCCCTATCTACGCTTGCACTTTCACATAAAGCCTTCATCATTTTCCATATTGTACTTCTGTCAAGTGGTTTACCTGTTCTTGTAACAAACACAGGACCACTTGTTATTTTTTTGCCTTTTGCATATTCAGACAGAATTTTGCAGAGATCCTTCGGTAAAATAACAATTCGCAATTTTCCCTTGCAGTTAATAGTTGCTCTACGGACTTTTACAGCTTCAACAGTAATCGCGGAAAGTTCCGAGACTCTGATTCCACTACTACAAATTGTCTGCATAAGATAATAAAGCCGTTCATTCTTTTTATCTTTTGCAGCGGTAAGCAACCTTTCATACTCATACTTTGAAAGTTCTTTGCTTCGTTCAGCAAAAATCTGTTTTTGAATTTTGAGCATCTTTACTTTTAAGCAATGCCAATCGTTATATTCAAAGAAACTATTAAGCGAAGAAAGCACAGAGTTTACAGATGCCGGAGCGTAGTTTATTGTTAAATGCTCCTTGTAGCGAAGTACCGTAATTTTATCGATTTCGCAACCTGCAAGCCATGTAAAAAACACCGTTACATCACGCACGTACTTTTCGAGTGTAGCTGAGGATTTTTCTTCTTCAATAAGATAATGTCTGAATTTTTCAATAAGTTCTCTTGTTATTGTCATATTAACAACTCCTTTTTATATTTTTACTTATATTTTACCACATACAATAAAATATATAAGAGTTGTCAGTGATTTTTTGCTTGTTCTTAAATAATGTTTACATTATTTGATGTTAAATTTGATGTTAAAAATTCTGAACCTTACCATTCTCCCTTTTATTAAGGGCCTGAAAATGGATTACAAGTTTACATTGCATGGTAGTATTGAGACGGAGATAATTATCTTATTATACAATTGATTATTGCCCAACAACTACAACAGCAACTGTTGAGATCCACGGTCTCATCGCCATTGCCGCAATTTTTAGCATCAATTCAAATAACTATAGTAAAAAACAAATCCGAGCCAATTTCGATTTACGAAACAGTTCGGATTTGTTATGTTTGGTGACCCGTACGGGAATCGAACCCATGTTTCCGCCTTGAGAGGGCGGCGTCTTAGCCGCTTGACCAACAGGCCGTTCCTTTCGAACAAAAGTATTATACCATATTCGCGCCCGCTTGTCAATAGTTTTTCAGAAGTTTTTTAAAAAACTATTGACATTTGTCGCAGAGTGGTTTATAATAGTAGTTGATGCTGGAGATTTGGAGATGCGTCAAAACAGACGGGAGAAGTCTGTTTTGGGGCATTTTTTTGTTTTTTCGGCAAAATAAATTGTTTAGTGGGGTAAGCATATATGTATGACGTTGCGATAATCGGCGGCGGTGTCATCGGCGGTATGGTCGCCAGAAAGCTGTCGGAATATGAACTTAAAATTTGCATTATAGAAAAGGAAAATGACGTTGCCGAGGGGGCAACAAAGGCGAATTCTGCCATCGTTCATGCCGGGTTTGACGCTGAATGCGGGACGCTTAAGGCAAAATTAAACGTTCTCGGCTCAAAGATGATGGCGAAAATTGCAAAGGAGCTTGACGTAAAGTATATAAACAACGGCTCAATCGTAATCGGCTTCGACGAGGCGGACAGAGCGGCGATCAGCGAACTCTATGCACGCGGTGTTGAAAACGGTGTTGAAGGACTTCGCGTGCTTGACTGTGACGAGCTTCACAATCTTGAACCGAACATCTCAAAGAATGCAAAATATGCCCTCTATGCCCCTACCGGCGGAATTATCTGCCCATATGAGCTGACCATTGCGGCTATCGGAAACGCTATGGACAACGGAGCTGAACTCAAGCGTAATTTCGCTGTTGCGGAAATTGTTTCCGGCGATGTTTATACAATAAAGTCAAGCGAAGGCGAGAAAGTTGAGGCTAAATATATCGTCAACGCCGCCGGTCTGTATTCTGATAAGATCGCTAATATGGTTGGCGATGATTCCTTTACCATCACTCCCCGCCGAGGTGAATATATTCTTCTCGACAGAGCCTGCGGCGACCTTGTAAAGCATACAATTTTCCGTACTCCCAGCAAGATGGGCAAGGGCATCCTCGTGTCCCCCACTGTTGACGGCAACATAATCACCGGACCTACCTCCGAAAATATCGTCGACCGCCAAAATAAGGAAACCACAGCCGAGGGATTTGTAAAAATCATCCGCGAAAGCTGTGAAAATTTAGAAAAAGTGCCCTTTAACAAGTCGATAACCTCCTTCTGCGGACTTCGTGCCGTGGGAAGCACCGGAGATTTCATAATCAATTCTCCCCAAAAGGGCTTTGTCAATGCGGCAGGCATCGAATCTCCCGGACTTTCCGCATCTCCGGCAATTGCACTTTACATAAAGGATATGCTTGCCGAGATGGGACTTGAACTAACTCCGAAAGCCGACTATTCCCCATATCGCAAAGCTCCTCATTTTTTTAGGAACGCATCGGATGAAGAAAAGAGCAGAATCATCGCCGAGGATAAGCGCTTCGGACGTATTATTTGCCGCTGTGAGCGTGTTACCGAGGGTGAGATAGTTTACGCTATAAGACAGAACCCGAAGCCTCTCGACATGGATGGAGTCAAGCGCAGAACCAGGGCGCAGATGGGTCGCTGTCAGGGTGGATTCTGTTCTCCGTACATCGTGGAGCTTCTTTCAAGAGAGCTTGGCATCCCCTACGAGGATGTAACGAAATGCGGCGGCGAATCGGTAATCAATGTTGGTAAGACGAAAGGCGGTAAGTCTGAAAACGGGTCGTTTTCAGACTAATAAGTTTTGTGTCTTTCACGTCAAAGACGTGAATTCCCTCACGGAAACCGTCACAAAACTTCAAACTTATTCAGAAAGGAATGACTATAAGATGGTAGATTTAGCCATAATCGGCGGCGGACCCGCCGGAATGAGTGCGGCAATCGCGGCATATAAAAAAGGCATAAAAAATATACTGATACTCGAACGTGATGCGGCTCTTGGCGGTATACTTCAGCAGTGCATCCATAACGGCTTTGGCCTTCACAAATTCGGCGAGGAGCTGACCGGTCCAGAATATGCGTGGCGTTACGCCAAGGAGGTTGTTGAGCTTAACATCCCCGTAAAGCTTAACACCATGGTTCTCGATATCTCCGAGGATAGAGTGATCACCGCCACGAACGAGGACGAGGGCATCTTCAAAATTGAAGCAAAGGCAATAATTCTTGCCATGGGATGCCGCGAGCGTCCGAAGGGGGCACTGAACATCCCCGGAAGTCGTCCTGCCGGAATTTACAGTGCCGGAACAGCGCAGAAATATGTGAACATCAAGGGCTATATGCCCGGGCGTGATGTTGTCATTTTAGGCTCCGGCGACATCGGACTTATTATGGCGAGAAGAATGACTCTGGAGGGCGCGAAAGTCCACGCAGTCTGCGAGCTTATGCCCTATTCCGGCGGTCTTGCACGAAATATTGAGCAGTGCCTCAATGACTTTAATATTCCCCTTATGCTCAGCCATACCGTGACAAAGATCCACGGTACGAAACGTCTGTCAGGCGTCACCATTTCAAAGGTGGATGAAAGCAGAAAGCCCATCCCCGGCACGGAGAAGTATATCCCCTGCGATACCCTTCTTCTTTCGGTTGGGCTTATCCCCGAAAATGAGCTTACCGCCGAGGCAGGCATCGAGATAAACGGCATTACCAACGGCGCATCCGTTGACGAAAACCGCCAGACATCCATGGAAGGTGTATTTGCCTGCGGAAACGTGCTTCATGTTCACGACCTTGTGGACTTTGTATCCGATGAGGGCGAAATTGCCGGAAACGCGGCAGCGGAGTTTATTAAAAACGGTCTTCCCATCGCCGGAAAAACTATTACTGTTAAAACCGATGGCAAGGTGAGATATACTGTTCCGCAGCGTATTTCTTTCGTTCCCGAAGATGGTTCGGTCAAGCTCTATTTCCGCGTTGGCAATGTTTACCGCGGAGCCACACTTACATTGAAGGATGATAAGGGCAACGTTATTTTCTCAAAGAAAAAGCCGATTTTAGAGCCGGGACAGATGGAGAATACAGACATCGCCGGAAATCTCATCAAAGATACCGATTTTATTGAACTGGGATTGGAGGAAAGCAAATGAAAAGAGAGCTGACCTGCATCGTCTGCCCCATGGGATGCCACCTTGAGGTAGGCATCGAGGACGGGAAAATCGAATATATAAAGGGTAATACCTGTAGGCGCGGCGCGGTATACGCCGAGGAGGAATGTACAAATCCGACAAGAGTCCTTACCACCACAGTTCGCTGCTCCGACGGAAGTGTGCTTCCCGTTAAAACCAGCGCGCCCATTCCAAAGGGGATGCTGTTTGATGCTATGAAAATAATAAATAATTGCGAGATCCCCTTGCCAATTTCGGTGGGAGATGTTATAATAAAAGATGTAGTGGGAACGGGAGCCAACATTATTGCTACGCAAAATAAGAAGTAAGCTGACCATGAATTAAGAGGAAGGGATACTGATAATTATGAGTAACCGTGTAATCGCGGCAATACGGAGCGATGCGGATTTTGAGAGAGCACTGAAATCGGGATCCGACACCGTATTTCTGCTTTCCTCAAGCATTACAGAGCTTGAAGGTGCTATAAAAAAAGCTCATGAGGTCAAGAAAAAGGTGTATATTCATCTTGACCTGGCTATGGGTATCGGAAAGGACAAAGCCGGAATCGAATTTCTTAAGATGATGGGCATTGACGGCATCATCAGTACCAGAGCCAATCTTATAAAAGCGGCAAAGGAAATCGGACTTATAACAGTTCAGCGATTTTTCATAGTGGATTCCCGTTCAGTTGATACAACTGTTGAGTCGCTTCGGCAGTCGAAGGCGGACATGATCGAAATTATGCCCGGAATCGTTCCGAAAATCATAAAGTCCTTACGGTGTAGGGTAGATACCCCCATAATTGCCGGCGGTCTTATCGACACACCCGAGGAAATTGTCGAGGCTATAAGCTGCGGTGCATACGCCATTTCCACCGGTTGCGAAGCTTTGTGGAATCTGTAATAATAGCTTGAAGCGGCACCGCTTAACGGCGGTGCTGATAGGCAGTTGAAAAAGTCGTTTCTAAATAGCCTCTCCCTGTGGGAGAGGTGTCACGCCACATGGCGTGACGGAGAGGGTTTAGTCTATATTCGCCCTTTCAGCCACCTACGGCGGCAGCTCTCCCATAGGGGGAGCCCTATAATTTTGTGCCATATTTTATAATTGCTCTTTTGTAAGATGTTTTTCGACAGTCTGAAAGCGGCTGCTTTTCGCAGTCGCCTTTCCATTTTCACAAACTTTTCTCATAAAGTAATTGCAAAAAGGTAAAATATATGGTATAATATAACTAACTATGAAAATTCTCGGAGATTATTATGCCTGAAGAAAAATATCTTGAATGCGGAAGAATTACAAATACTCA
>JAZRPJ010000037.1:0-6014 GCA_045649205.1 Candidatus Flemingiibacterium sp. | reverse complement strand
TCCCCCTCCTCCCCAACCCTCCACCTCCTCTTTCGCCAACTGTCCACATTTGGGGCAGCACCTATGTTCGGGTATAGCGCCCTATCAGCGTTTCCGCTAAGGCTTCAAGGGACGGTACGTTTGGCAGTGGAATCACTCGCTTGTGTGGTCAGACGATGGATGTTATCACATGACGTAGGAGTTAACTCAGCCGCCAAACCCATGGGGCGGATTTTAGTCTGCGTGAAGAGGTTTGCCGTTCTAGGGATTGAGGCACGGGTGGCGAAGCCGCCTCGTGCTGCGGCAGCTACAAAGCCTGCCGCTGTCGCAAGCAGACGTAGTCTGCTCGACAGCCGGCGCCGGAGTGGGTAGGGACCCACGCAGGAGGCGCGAAGTTTGCTGCTTCGATGCCTCTATTCGCGATGTCCGTATGCCTTTACCCTATAAAGTTCTTTGAAAGGGGTGTGGGGGAAACTTTCTTTCAAGAAAGTTTCCCCCGCGTTTATTATCCACAGATAAACTCATCAATCGCCCTTGCCGCAATCTTGCCTGCGCCCATGGCGGAGATAACGGTGGAAGCGCCGGTGACTGCGTCGCCGCCGGCATAGACACCGGGCTTTGAGGTAGCTCCGGTGGATTCTTCAACAATGATACCGCCACGCTTGTTTACGTCAAGGCCTTTGGTGGTGGATTTGATGAGAGGATTCGGCGATGTACCGATGGCGATTATTACTGTGTCAACATCGAGTACGAATTCGCTTCCTTCAACGGGAACGGGACTGCGGCGTCCGCGCTCGTCCGCCTCGCCAAGCTCCATTCGTATGCACTTTATGCCGCAAACCGAGCCATTTTTAGGGTCGCGCTTGTCCCCGGGATTGTGATAACCGAGAATCTCCACGGGATTGTTGAGGAGTTTAAACTCTACTCCTTCTTCTTCGGCGTGCTCCACTTCCTCACGGCGTGCCGGAAGCTCGTCCATCGACCGACGGTAAACCACATACACCTTCTCTGCACCAAGTCGGAGTGCGGTTCTTGCGGCATCCATCGCCACGTTTCCGCCGCCCACAACGGCGACCTTGCCGCCCTTTGCCACAGGCGTTACGGGATCGTCGCGGTAAGCCTTCATCAGATTTGTACGGGTCAGATATTCATTTGCGGAATAGACGCCCTTGAGGCTCTCTCCGGGGATGTTCATAAAGGTTGGAAGTCCGGCTCCCGAGCCGATAAATACCGCCTCGTTGCCCATTTCGAAAAGCTCGTCCACGGTAAGTGTCTTGCCAATCACCACGTTGGTTTCGATATCAACGCCGAGAGCCTTCAGATTGTTGACTTCCTTTTCCACGATAGCCTTGGGCAGACGGAATTCGGGGATACCGTAAACAAGCACGCCGCCGGCTGTATGGAGGGCTTCGTAAACCGTCACCTTGTAGCCGAGCCTTGCAAGGTCGCCGGCGCAGGTGAGGGACGAGGGTCCTGAACCCACAATTGCCACCTTGTGTCCGTTTGAAGTCGGCGAAGCAGCGGCGACTTCCGTATGCTCGTTATGTAGATCCGCAACGAAACGCTCAAGTCTGCCGATTCCCACCGGCTCACCCTTGATGCCGCGGACACATTTCGCCTCACATTGGGTTTCCTGGGGACAGACTCTGCCGCAGACCGCCGGCAGGGAGGATGATGCGGATATGACCTCATAAGCTCCCTCAAAGTCGAGAGCTTTTATTTTTGAAATAAAATCGGGAATACGTATATTCACGGGACAGCCGCTAACGCAGAGGGGATCCTTGCAGTTAAGGCATCTTTCCGCCTCGGCTACAGCTGTTTCTTTGTCATATCCCAGTGCCACCTCGCCGAAGTTGTTTATCCGCTCCTCGGGACTCTGTGAGGGCATGGGATTCTTTTTATTTGTCATGTTTGGCATAGCAGTATATCAATCCTCTCAGTGGAAAGCTTATTTGGCTCCCCCATTGGGGGAGCTGTCACAGAAGGTGACTGAGAGGGGAGTATAGTAAGCCCTCTCCGTCACGGCTTTCGCCGTGCCACCTCTCCCAAAGGGAGAGGCTTTTTATCTATTATCCTGCATTCTAAAGAGATTGCAGGTTTCCTCGTGGGCGTGACGCTCAAAATCGCGGTACATTGTCCCCCGCTCCATGGCAGAGGTGAAATCTACCTCGTAGCCGTCGAAATCCGGACCATCAACACAGGCAAATTTCGTCTTGCCGCCAACGGTGAGTCTGCATCCGCCACACATTCCGGTGCCATCGATCATTATAGGATTCATGGAAACCGTCACCGGAATCCCGGTAGGACGCACGGCTTCTACTACGAATTTCATCATGACAAGAGGTCCAATGGTGATGACCTCATCGAATCGCTCACCCTTTTCGAACATACTGTTAAGGGGAAGGCAGACATTGCCGTGGATACCGTATGAGCCATCGTCGGTGGTAACGAAAAGTCTGTCGGAAAATTTTTTAAATTCATCCTCTAAAATAAGCAGATCCGCCGAGCGGAAGCCGATGATGCTTGTAACCTCACATCCCCGCTCCTTCAGCGCCTTCGCAACGGGAAGGGCAATTGCGCATCCCACGCCGCCGCCGACAATGCAGACTTTCTTAAGCCCGTCAAGTTTGGTAGCTTTACCGAGAGGACCGACAAAAACCTGCAGGCAGTCGCCCACATTCTTGCGGTTTAATTTTTCGGTAGTCGCGCCCACAATCTGGAATATAATTGTAACCGTACCCTTTTCTCTGTCGTAATCCGCCACGGTGAGGGGAATTCGCTCGCCGTCGGGGTCGGTACGGAGAATTATAAACTGACCCGCCTCTGCCTTTTTTGCTACCAGGGGAGCTGAAATTTTCATCATGGTGACAAAGGGATTCAGGCTCTTTTTTTCGATTATTTCGTACATTTTTAAGTCAAACCTTTCCGCAGTAGTATCAGAATTTAACTCGCTCTGCCGCTGTTACCTTTCCGGTGTCGGCGTCAATGGTGAAAAGAACACCGTCAACATAAATCTCTCCATCGGCAAGCTCAAACTTCACCGGAAGCTTTGCACGGAGCTTTTCAATGATTATATCAGCCCTCACCCCGAGAACTCCGTCGTGAGGACCGGACATGCCGAGATCAGTGACATATCCGCTTCCCTTCGGAAGAATCGTCACATCAGCGGTGGGGACATGGGTATGAGTGCCGAAAATAACATTGATCCTGCCGTCGAAATAGCGTCCCAGGGCGATTTTTTCGCTGGTCGCTTCGGCATGAATATCAAGAACAGCGAAATCGTAATTTCCCTTCTCTTTTTCAAGGATCCGCTCCACCGTTTCAAAGGGGCAGGCAAGGGGATCGAGGTATATAGTGCCCATTACGTTCATCACAAGCACGCTGAAGCCGTCGACGGTGACTATGGTGTAGCCGCTTCCGGGGGTAGTGCCGGAGGGGTAATTTGCCGGACGGATGAGGAAGGGGCTTCCGTCAAGGTAAGGGCGAATTTCACGTCGCTTGAAGATATGGTTGCCGGATGTAAGAACGTCGCATCCGCTTTCAATGAGGGTGTCTGCGGACTGCGGGTCAAGACCGTTGCCCGGAGCGGCGTTTTCGCCGTTGCAGACCACCATGTTTATGTTATGCTCCCGTCTGAAGGACCAGAGCTTTTCTTTTATATATGCGGTTGCCGCCGGTCCGACTACGTCGCCCAGAGCCAGCAGCTTGAAGGTAGTGTTCATTGGTTATTGCCTTTCTTGATCTTATCCCAATACTGCTTTGCAGCTTGTTCCGTTTTGTTGTCGCCGTATTCGTAGTATTTACGACTCTTCAGATCATCCGGGAGGTAATTCTGCATGACCCAGTGGTTTTCAAAGTCATGAGGATATTTATACCCGACAAAATTGGGGCTTTGTAAGTGCTTCGGCACATACTGTCCCTTGCCTGCGGCTATATCCCCATTCGCCTTATCCAGCGCCATGTATGCGCTGTTGGATTTTGGAGCTGTGGCAAGCATTACTGCGGCATTCACTAAAGGAATTCTGCCTTCGGGCAGCCCAAGCTCTCTTGCGCTTTCCACTGCGGCACGGGTAATTACCGCCGCCATGGGGTAAGCAAGCCCGATATCCTCGCTTGCGATCACCTGAAGCCGTCTGCAGGCAGAAATGAGATCGCCTCCCTCAAGTAGCTTTGCAAGATAGAAGACCGCCGCATCCGGGTCAGAACCGCGGATGGATTTCTGCAGGCAGGAAAGAAGATCGTAATGTACATCTCCGGCTCTGTCGAAGTTTCCGAGAACCTTCGGCGTAAAGCCGGAAATCAGCTCGGGGGTTATTTCGCCGCCGCCGGAAAGCGCGAGATAGAAGGAGTTTTCGAGTAGCCCGATACTTCGTCTGACATCCCCTGCACCGCTTCCGGAAAGAGTTTTAAAGCCTTCGTCACTGCAGGTGACCGACGAGGAGTTTTCCTCGTTTAAAATGGCAAGGGTTCGTTTGAGTGACCGGGTAATGTCCTCCGCAGACACGGGATGAAACTCAAATACGGCGGAACGGGAAATTATAGCATTGTAAACGTAAAAATAGGGATTCTCCGTAGTGGAGGCAATAAGAGTTATCCGGCCGTCCTCTATATATTCGAGGAGGGACTGCTGCTGTTTCTTGTTGAAATACTGTATCTCGTCAAGGTAAAGGAGGATTCCGGAGCTTCCCATCATGGTAGCGGTTTCGTCGATAACCTCACGCACGTCGGAAAGACTTGCAGTGGTGGCATTGAGCCGACGAAGGGTCATTCCCGATCTTTCGGCAACTATATTCGCCGCCGTGGTCTTACCCGTGCCGGGAGGACCGAAAAATATCATATTGGTGATATGCCCCGAATCAACCATCCGGCGAAGAACTCCGTCCCGCCCGACGAGATGCCGCTGACCGACCATGTCATCAAATGTGAGAGGTCTTACTTTATCGGCTAAAGGTCTTACCATGGGAATCTCCTTTCTTTGCTGTTTATTTGACTTTCCATTTAGCGGTACCGGTACGGTATTTCCGGAGAGAACGTGGCACGGCGTTAGCCGTGACGGAGAGGGTCTACCTATATTGCCCTCTCAGTCACCTTCGGTGACAGCTCTCCCATGGGGAGAGCCTTTGATTGAGTTTAATTTATTTTGCTTCAGCGGTTTCCCTTGCCGCGGCGATGGCTCCCTCAAGAAGCTCGATGTCCTCGCAGAGATCGGCAAGTCTGAATCTAAGGTCACCGTGCTGTCTTACATCCCCGTGATCGCCCTTGAAGAAATCGCCGGGACCTCGTTCGTTCAGGTCAAATTCCGCAATTTTGTAGCCGTCGTAGGTGGTGCGCATGACTTCAAGGCGCGCACCCGCATCGCCCTTGGCGTCGGACACAAGGATGCAGTAGGATCTATCCTTGCCGCGACCCACACGTCCGCGGAGCTGATGAAGCTGTGAAAGTCCGAACCTGTCGGCGTTTTCTACCACCATAAGGGTCGCACTCGGCACGTTTACGCCCACCTCAATAACTGTGGTGGAAATCAGCACATCAAGCTCGCCCGAAGCGAATGAATCCATAACCGAATCCTTTTCGGCAGCGGACATTTTTCCGTGAACACAGCCGATTTTAAGGTCGGGGAGGGCTTCCTCCATGGCTTTATGCCAGGCAGTTACCGCCTTGGCTTGATTTTTCGGTGATAGTATCTCATTTATATCATATCCGAAATCGAAGAGGCGTATGTCATCCTGGGTGACTTCGCCGCCCTCTATTTCTTCAACACGGGGACAGACAATGTAGGTCTGATGCCCCTCGTCCCTTTGCTTTCTTATGAAGCCGTTCAGCCGCTCACGGTAGCTTTCGTCAACCACGAAGGTCTGTACCCTCTGTCTTCCCGGCGGAAGCTCGTCAAGCTTCGACATATCAAGGTCGCCGTAAAGGAACATGGCAAGGGTTCTGGGGATAGGCGTTGCGCTCATATTAAGGCTGTGGCAACTCTCGCCGCCACCCTTCATTACAAGGGCATCGCGCTGGGAAACACCGAAACGGTGCTGTTC
>JAZRPJ010000036.1:0-4231 GCA_045649205.1 Candidatus Flemingiibacterium sp. | reverse complement strand
GAGGGAAGCGAAAAGCGTATAGCAAAGCTGAACCGAATTATCGAAAAGTGCGCGAAGTACGGTGTCAAAGTATATATTTTTGCTATGGAGCCATATTATTTAGATAAGGAACTTCATGAAAAATATCCTGAGTTCAGCAGTGAGACCCGTACGGACCTGACAGTTTATACCGCCTGCACACATAAGGAGATGACTAAAAAATACTGCAAGGAAGCGGTTGGCAGACTCTTTACAAATGCTCCCGGGCTTGCAGGTCTTATCACTATCACTTCCGGTGAACGTCCAACTACATGTGCTTCCGTAGCCTACAGTACTACTTGCCCTGTGTGCGGTAAAAAGCCGGTAGGCGAATCTCTTGCCGAAGCTGTTGACGTAATAAGAGAGGGAATGCGTGAAGTTAAACCTGAAGCGAAATTCATAAGTTGGACCTATTCTCACCGTGACTGGAAGAATGAAGATATTGTTGATTACGTTACCCATGCACCTGACGATGTGGCACTGATGCAGAATTTCGATGACCGCGGTTCTGCAAAGCAGCTTGGAAAGACAAGATATGCCATGGACTACTGGCTCTCGTATGTAGGACCGTCGGAAATGTTTGAAGTCACCGCAAAGGCTGCTAACAAGGCGAACAAGGAACTGTACGCCAAAATGCAGATCTGCTGTTCTCACGAAATCGCCACACTTCCTTATGTTCCTGTCCCCGCTAATGTATTCGGTAAGCTGAAGGGGGCTTATAAGTATAATGTCAAGGGCGTTATGGAATGCTGGTACTTTGGAAACTATCCATGCTTCATGAGTAAAGCCGTAGGGGAGCTTGCTTTCCTTCACGATTTTTCCGATATGGAGGGATTCCTTAAGCATCTTGCGGCGATAACCTACGGTGAATCTGCAGCAGAGTCTGTTACAGAAGCCTGGGCACTCTTCTCGAAAGGATACAGCAAAACTCCCATCAACATCATGTTCAGCTACTATTCACCCATGCAGGATGGCGTTGTTTGGGAGCTTTCATTAAAACCGAAAAATTTCCCTCTTTCACGTGGATGGCTGCTTATGGATAAGCCTGACGGGGACCGTATACGTGAATGCCTCATTGACGGTCATACCCTTGACGAAGCGATTACCCTCGTTTCATCTATGAAACGCTACTACAAACGCGGCCTTGCTATTCTCAAGGAATACGGTGAGAAAAACGAATGGCTTTCTGACCTTAATACTGTATGCACTGCGTTTTATATTCTCGCCTCAAGCTGTCTTAATATTCTGAAATTCTACAGACTGCGTGACGATCTCGGCTACTGTGTGGGGGATAATATGCGCACGCTTAGCAGGATGAAGAAGCTTGTTAAGGAAGAAATGAAGTTAAGCGCTCAGATGATCGCGGCTTGCGAGAAGGATAACCGTCTTGGCTACCACTCCGAGGCAGAAGGCTTCAAGTTCTTCCCTGAAAAGCTACTCCACCGCATTGAAACTCTGAAAGACCTTCTTGCTACCGAATTTGTGGAGGTTGAGGAGCGGATAAAAAATGGCATTGCGCCTCTTGAATATTATCTCGGCGTAGAGGAAGACTGCAAGCATTCTTACACAATTACCACCGGAAATCCCGACAAGGCAGAGTGGGAAATTTTCAATGACGGCAAAACTAAATTCCGCATTTCCGACAACGGAAAGAATGTTATTCTCGATGTCAGATATACCGAGGATATTGAAAGGATAAAAGTCAGTCCGGAATTTAAGCTTATGCATATTTTTGTTCCAATGTTTATTTATACAAAAGCTGAAAACTTAAAGCTTACTCCGGCAATATATGAACATTGGGCAGAATATTTTGAGCATAAAACCGAATGGGATGTAGTTCCCCTCAATAAAGAAGGCGATTTTTATGGATTTCGGATTATATACGATAAGGAAAAATTTGGCATACCGGAAAAATCACCCTTCAAGCTACGCATGCGTGCAGACAAAAATGTAGAGGACGGATGGGTTGAGTGGGAGCCCGAGCCGACACCGACCCGTTCACTTGGTAAACCTTCGATTGTTTCCGGTTCATTTGGTTGGATCTTATACGACAAGAAAGACTGATACATAACGCTGAAGAATAATAGAGAAAAAGGCTGCTGCAGAATTCTGCAGCAGCCTTAAACTCATTTGTTTTCCTTGTTGATAGCTTCCCAGATACCGTTTAAGTAAACCGCACCGAGAGCACGGTCGTAAAGACCGTAACCGGGTCTGCCGGATTCGCCCCAGATCATTCTGCCGTGGTCGGGACGTATGTAACCGTCGAAATCCACGTCCCATGCTGCACGAAGCACATCGTACATATCGAGAGAGCCGTTCTCACTGAGGTGACCGGTTTCGTTAAAGTCACGGGGACCAGTGATCTTGATGTTGCGGGCATGGAGGAAGTGGATACGTCTTTTTGCGCCGAAATGGCGGATCATGTCAACAACATTATTGTTCGGGTCAACGCCGAGAGAGCCGGTGCAGAGAGTAAGCCCGTTGCACTCACTGTCAACGAGATTACAGAACTTTTCAAGGTTCTTCGCGTTGGTGATCACGCGGGGAAGACCGAAGATACCCCACGGCGGATCATCCGGGTGAATTGCCATCTTGATGCCGCTCTCCTCGCATACGGGGATAATTCCGTGAAGGAAGTAGCTCATGTTTTCCCAAAGCTTGTCCTCGTCTACCGATTTGTACTCGGCAAGAAGGGCACGAAGTCCGTCCTGGGTGTAGCTCTCATCCCAGCCGGGGAGGGAAAGCTTCTTTGTGTTGGGATCCATTGCAAGTACTTCCGCATCGCGGTAGATAAGAGAGGTAGATCCATCGGGATTCTTGTGGGAAAGGTCACTGCGTAGCCAGTCGAATACGGGCATAAAGTTATAGCAGATGCATTTTACGCCAGCCTCGGCAAGCTTTTTAATGTTGCGGCGGTAAACCTCTATGTATTCATCTCTTGAGGGCTTACCGAGCTTGATATCCTCGTGAACAGGTACGCTTTCAACAACTTCAAAGGCAAGATTGTGGTCATTTGCCGCATTCTTTACCTTTGCGATGCTTTCGGCACTCCATTCCTTTCCCGGTGGAACATCGTATACAGCAGATACAATGCCGCTCATACCGGGAATTTGAGAGATGTATTCAAGATTTACAGGGTCGTTTTCGCCATACCAGCGAAAAGTCATTTTCATCTCTTTCATTGTTTATCCTCCTGATTTCATCATTAAAAATATTGCTATTATAATGATACATTAAAAAATGCTGCGTGTCAATAAAAAATTCACTCTTTATATTATATAAAATATAAATTTTGAACCAATACTCGGGAACATTTACTCTTTTTTTGGGCTTTTTCAGGCGATTGCTTGATTTTTCTATTTTGCTATGCTATAATGGTTGTGACCTCCGATATGTGACGGGGATTTTTTGAATGGTTGAAAAGGAAAACTTATTTATGAAAAAAATCGTCAAAAGAGATTACTACTTCGACCATCAGCCACCATTTGAGTTCGTTAACAAACTTCGTGCCCCGGTGCATGAAAAGAAGCCTGATACCTTTAAAAGGATGAAGTCGCGCTCCGGCGAAATCAATGTCGACGGAATTTACATCAAATCTGATTTTCCCGACAAAGAGGGACTTCTCACCACCGTTTTCGACGATTTCAAGGTCTTTTCCAAGGTATACGAAATCGGTGGGGATAAATACCCCATAAGAATTGTCAAGGGTGATACTCCGTGCTTTGAGGCGTATACCGTTGAAGTTACCGAAAATGGATGTGTGGTTACTGCCAATGATACCGAAGGTGTTCGCCGTGCGGTCATTTACATAGAGGACGAGATCAAAGCTCACGAGGGTCCCTTCCTCACTCTCGGCAAAATCGAACGCAAGCCCTGGCTTGAAGACAGAATAACAAGAGGCTTCTTCAGCCCCACCAACCGTCCACCCAAGAACGGTGACGAGCTTTTGGACGATATTGAATACTACCCCGACGAATACCTTAATCGCCTTATGCATGACGGCACTAACGGACTCTGGATCTATTCCAGCTTCCGTCAGCTTGTTCGCTCCGATATCATTAAGGAATACGGCGAGGGAAGCGAAAAGCGTATAGCAAAGCTGAACCGAATTATCGAAAAGTGCGCGAAGTACGGTGTCAAAGTATATATTTTTGCTATGGAGCCATATTATTTAGATAAGGAACTTCATGAAAAATATCCTGAGTTCAGCAGT
>JAZRPJ010000035.1:0-5596 GCA_045649205.1 Candidatus Flemingiibacterium sp. | reverse complement strand
ACCGGGCTTTGCGCTGTTTCCAAATACAGTTGCATCGAACTTCTTTGCAAGTGCGCCGGGGAGTCTCTCAACAAGTGCGTTATAC
The DNA here is from genome assembly GCA_045649205.1 of Candidatus Flemingiibacterium sp. Classification (GTDB taxonomy): domain Bacteria; phylum Bacillota; class Clostridia; order Oscillospirales; family CAG-272; genus Flemingiibacterium. Next base: position 5,511 of record JAZRPJ010000035.1, on the reverse strand, counting down.
AGAGAAGCAAGGTCTCTCTTGAACTCGTTTGAGAAAGGTACGATAACTGCGAGCTTGTATGCTCTCATGATCTTTGTTGCAAGTCCGGGATTTGCTACGGGCTTTGCTTCGGTCTCGCCTACCCAAGATGCCTCGGGGTCAGAGGTGATTACGTTGATTGCTACACCACTTCCGGGGAGTGCGATCTCTTTTGCGAGTGTCATAATTGCGGACTGTTCCTTTGCTTTCTGTATAATCTGATTTGAAAGCTGTACGGGAAGGTCTACATTGGTTCTATTGGTTGCTGTTCCTGTTGCCATTGTCTTTTCTCCTTATAGTTTGTTTTCCGCCCACTTTGCGAAGGCTTTACCGGGGTCGAGCTTTCCGCCCTTGACCACTTCTCCTCCATCACTTACGGACATCGGAACACCGCTTGCAGAGATAAACTCTTTGAGCTTTTCTGCCTGTGCTGTGCATTCTTCCTCTGTGTTGCCCGTGAGCAAGTCTGTGGGCACATTGTTTTCTGTTGCGATTTTTGTGCGCATATCCTTAAGCTCCTGTGCTTTTTTGATGCCATCAAGCTCTGCCTGTAAGGTCTTGACTTTTTCGTTTGCCTTCTCGAGCTCTGACTTATTAGCCGCCTCGATCTCGTCAAATTTAGTAGCCTTTTCCTTTAAGGCATCATAATCAGCATACTTTTCACGGTCACGCTTGAGCCTATCTCTTACGATTGCATCAAGCTCTGCCTGAGTAAAGGTCTTTTCTGTGTTCTGCGCATCTTCCTGGCTGTTCTGGTTGTCAGTTCCCATATTTACCTCCTTCGAGTAAACCTCGTTTTTTGGCACGAGTTGCCATATTTTATTGCATAAAAAAACACCGGGGTTAACCGATGTTTTTGAATGACCTTATATATTATTCAGTAGTGATACTTGCAAGTTAAACAGGTTCTTTATTGCTTGATTCCTTTGACGTGTTTTCTACGTCTACGGGGGGATTCTTACTATCATCCCGTGTTGAGCCACGCAGTATCAATTCCTGATCTTCCTTTGAAATTTCGAATACTATTGGAGCGTTTATAATCATTTTCCTAACCCTCTTTTCTTAAAATAATTATACAATACTTTATCTTTATTTTCAAGAAGATTTGGATCACCAAGATAGTATTCATAACCCGTTGATATATATTCAACCAGGCTCTCGGTTTTTATAGTTTTCTCCGGCCCGTTTTTCCCAAAGACAATATATGTTCTTCCTTGATATGGGTCAACGAATAGAGGACTTTTTACAACAGCGTAAAGGTTAATATCGTTTTCAATTAAAGCGGGTTGTATGGCTTCTATGCTCTTTGCTACATTCTCTAATACTTTTGAAAACTCTTTATCTTTAACCAAATTTAATTCTTCGCTTGCCAAATGCGAATATTCATGGGCGAACCCAAATTCCATTAAATCATCGGGATTGATTTTAATAGTGTATACCTTATGACCATTCTCATCTATTTGCGGAATTTTTACAAATGCATTGTTTTCTTCGGTTCTAACTATTCTTACATCTACATCATCAAGTAATTTAAACTCCCTTTCTTCCATCATTCCAATACTATGTCTTACATATTGTTTTAGTTCTTCATCGTTGTTGTCATAAGACATCTTGCTTAATATAGAATTTACCGTATTCTCATCATTGACGTAATCTCTTTGAGGGAAATTTCGAGGATTATCCATCATGATGGATTGTAAATCATTGTTCTTATTTTGTCTCTCCGCATAAGCCGCCCTCTTCTGCGCATTTATAACATCCTTGTTCTCCTGGTACTGCATCCGCCGGATGGAATTGCGCTTTTCGTCAATAGTATCGCCCTCGGCATTCTCGAACATTTCCTTGTACTTGTCGGGATCGTATGAGGAATACTTGAGGTCGTCTCCAAATCTGATAGCAAATTCACAGTCGCAGTTTGCGTGGATGTGCTCTGCGTGGTCTCCCTTAACGGTCTTGTCGGAAGCTCTTCTCCATCCGTATGAGGCAAGCTGTAAGCAGAATGGGCAAGTATCACCAACGGGAATCCATGCAAATTCTGCTCCGTCACGTTTGGCATTATGCAAAGTCGTGTCAGCGGCTGTTCTTTTTACAAGAAGTGATGCCGCAGAAGCGATTGTATCGGTATTAAGAGACCTTTTCAATACTCCGTTAATGGTCTTGGCTACTTCTCCATAGGTCGGAAGCTCTGCCATTTCCGCACTCGCTACATATACACCCTCGATCTCGGCAATAGCATCATACCACCGAGCCGCCAAGGAACCCGTACCGAGCGACAGCGTATTGACAACATCGAAGGTGTATCCGATAAGGCTGTCTCGGTCATCTAAGCCGTTCTTGTCTACCCAGGTCTTGATAAGACTTGCCGCCTTTTTATCAAGGAGTGAAATCTTCTTTATGTAGTTATTCCAATCCTTCTGCGATATCTTCATCTTCTTCAACTTCTGTTACGAGCTTTTCGATGTTTTCACCTTTGCTGATTCGCTCCTGGGACTTGATTCTTCGAATGTCAGCTTGGTCGAATCCGATCATTTCAAGGAATACATCCGTTGAACCGAAGCCTTCACGAGCTGTCGCTATCTTTATAGCCGCATCTGCCGAAGCGGCTACGCTTGGCATAGCAGGGTTCTTGAAATGAGCAATTATTGTTTTCTGTTCATCTGACAAGCCATCAATGTTTGTATTGTTCTCTATTGCCAAAGCCATAAGAGCGATTGTCTTGAGGGACTCGCCGTTCCCTGCATTGAGCTGTTCAGCCATAGCAATTAATGTCTGTGTCTGTGCCAATACTGCATCTGCGCTTGTGGGGTTAGCCTCTGAAACAACACCTGTCTCTGTCACAGGAAGCCCCGTAGCCGCACTGAACTGAGTAGCAAGCATTCGGAGCATTTCAATATGAGGTGATAGCGTTCCTTGAGATAGCTGACCAACCGAAGGCTTCTCTCCTGTGTCGGAATTGGTAGTGGCGGCTATAATTGAGCCGACATAAGCCTTAAATTTGTCCGCTATGATTGCATCATACTGTTCGTCACTGACTCCGAGTATGTATTTCTGCGGTGATGTCGCAAATTCAAGAGCGATTGCCGCATTTGCTATCGTTCTCACATATCCGTCAATGAGTCTTCTAATAGGCTCTTTGATTCTTGACCTTCCGAAAGGCTTATTGCTCGTGGCATTCCATATAAGAGCTTCCATCAGAGGTCTTCCCATCTTGTGAGGAAATGTCTGACAATGCCACAGTCCATCCCATAGGAACAAAACGTATGTCGCCTCGTCTGTGTAATAATTTACAGTGGAAGGAACATACATTGTCTCGTCCTTCTCGTCCGGGACTGTATCAATGATCGCAAGACCGCAATCAATCCTACCTTTCTCACCGCTCCACCGAGCCGCCGCCGTGTTGGGAGAATGAAATCTTATCTTACAACGTGACTTATCCTCTGAGAGAGTCGCAAAGGTACACCCATACTTAAGCTCGTCCCTTGCGGCTTTCATATACTCGGATATAAGGCTGTTATTGGCAACGATTCTGTTTATCTCGTCAGCCTCTGAGCCATTGGAGCCCACAAAGCCATCAAACATAGACCTTGCCGCTAATACATCGACTGCCTTGGAGCCCCAAGCACATCCAACCTCTAACCTTGATAAGCCACGAGGAAGGGCTATGCCGAGATTCACCTGAGAGAGTGATATATTGCCTTCGTAATACTCGTCCTTTGTCGCATTGTTCGAAGCATGATAGTTGAAAATATCAAGTAATTCTTGAAATCTCGCTATCTCTTTTATAGGAAAGCCTATGATGTTTGAAGGGTCTAAATTTAACTGCATATCTTCACCTTAAAAACTGATTCGGCTTTTCTTCGCCGGATCACGCTTGCTTGTTTTTGCACCGAATAAGGCAAGGGCACAAGCCTCGATGGGAGTTGAATTATCACCGCCGAAACCCCAACCTCCGCCTATTGGTCGCTTTATAGAAGTTGTAGCTGAATCATTCAGTATTTCTTGGTCTTCGTACCAGGTAAGTGCTTGCTCATTGAGTGCATCTGTCAGCATACTCACCGAAGCTATCACTTCCTTGGTCGAAGGTCGTATCACTGATCCTTTAAATTTCCAAACAGATGAAATCTTGTCCACAAGGACATCGACACCGTTCCGTCCGTCTATAACTACACATGATGCTTGCGTATATCTTGCATTGAGCCAATCAGCAAGCCATTGTGTGCCCATGGCTGTCGGTCTCTGCTCGATAAGCGATATTCTCGCTTTCCCTTCTGAGGGAATCACGGCTCCGCAAAGGGAAACCATTGAACCATCAGCAGAAAACTTTACCCCATAAGCTGTTTTGCCTTCGGGCTTTGGCTCGGAAGATTTGCAGGAGTTCCAAGCCTTTTGGTCTATCGCTAAATCTAATGAATGCTCTACCACAGGACACCACCACCCTAAACGCTCACGAGCAAATGTGTCCGAGGGCATCTGCTCCGCTTCACCTTCAATGGTTGATAACAAGATTCTTCTTCCGAGAGCGGGATTTGTGTCTGCCCATCTCTTCTTATCTAATACATTCCCGATCTCGGGCACAGAAAACTCAAACCATGCCGTTTTTTGCGTTTCGCCCTTTTTTGCTTTGTCTCTGATCCCTCGGAAGACCGTTGCTGTTGTCTCCGGCTCGGGAGGTGTCCCAACATAAATGGTCTGAGGATTCAGACTCGCAGATATTGCAGGGATAAAGGATGCCTGTACAGAATCGTCAACCTCTTGTGCTTCATCGAATATCAATAAGTCGCCGTGCTGACCTCTACCACCATTCCTTGTCCTTGCAAGAAATTTCACTCTTGCTCCGCTGTTTAGGATAATCTGTTCTCTTCCAAGAGCGGTCTTGATGTCCTTCACATATTTTCGGAGCTTCGCACAATCAAAAAACGAAGCCATTTCCTCGAATGTCTCCGTTGCTGTCTTCTGCAAGTGCGCTGTGTATATCACTTGCTCGTTATACATTATCATTCCCGCTTCGGCTCTGCCCTGGATCAAACCCGTTTTTCCGTTTTGCCTTGGAACCGAACCTCCACAGGTCGTACTAAGCCATCTTCCCGATGGTGTAACAGCCATCCAATCGTCAAGGATGTCTGCTTGCCATGGGTCTAATATCAATCCGCCGACAGAAAGAAGTCTCGCCGCATCCCCTCCGTCCGTCAGCTCATACTTTGGACTTATCCTTGCGGACGGCTCTTGACTTCCCATCAGCACTTCTCTTTCCGAGTATTTCGCTGATCTCGTCTGCTTCTTTGTCTCCGCCATCTAACTCCTCGATTTCCCTGATTGTTTCACGGTATTGTTTAGCCAATGGCGGAAGGTCTTTCGAGTATTTAACCTTATCCATTTCTGCGGCTAACAGCTCCGCAAGGGCTTTCAGTTTCCCTAATCTATCTTCACTTCGGTTTGCTTCCGATATTGTCATTTCAAACCCCAATAAATAACCCCTGTGTGTAAATCGGCGCT
>JAZRPJ010000034.1:0-2652 GCA_045649205.1 Candidatus Flemingiibacterium sp. | reverse complement strand
GTTTGGATCCAGCTTATGCGTTTCGGGGTGTCCATACACAATTGGATGCAGACAAGTTTCATAGGCATCACCGCCGAATATTCCCTTCAAACGGCTGTCTGACAGCGACGAGTAATATGAAATAAAAAACTGTTTCTTCTCCTGAAGATCAAACTTTACCGTAAATTCTCGGTAGTTGTTGTAGCTATTGCCACTATCGGCATAAAAATTGCCCGGGAGCTTTTTTTCGTTGTCATAGCCGTGACGCACGTCAAAGCTGAAAACATATACGCCCGGTTGAAGAGTCATCTTTCCGCCATTATACTGCAAATACTCACTCGTACTGCTTCTTGTTCCCGATATGTGCAAAAACGGATCGCCGCCATTGTTGGTTCCGTTATCCCATACAATAGCCTGCACCCCGTTTTCAACCGAGAAATTTCCGGAGATATCACTGCTGAAATCCCCGCCCGAAATCATTTCTGTTCCGTCAGCTGCTGCCGCCAGAACCGGAGCTTCACTTACGCCCGAAGCATCATTGACCGCAAAAAGTGATAAACCTTGCGCTATAACAGTAACGGCAATAAGACTTGAAATAATCCTTTTCATATGTTTTCTCTCCCAAATATTTTATCAAGGTATAATTAAGCGTTATATATTATTTACAGTATACCATATTTTTTCTTTCTTGTCAAGATTTTGTGGAGCTATGCACTGTTTTTCAGCGTTTTAGATAGATGGCTTGTCGTTTTTTCAACACATTGACGAAAAAGCTCTCCGCATTTGCAAAGCCACAAATGCGGAGAGTAAATAAACTATAGCTTTAGTTTGTCCAGCCGTAAGATTTAAAACCGGAATCATAGGTTCTTTCGGTTTTGTGAAGCTTAAATGTACCGTCTTCATTTTCAAGCAGTGTAAATTTGTGAGTGTATGCCACAACCGTGCCCATAGGGTCTGCATAGTAATCCACTGTAATAACGAAATATCCCGATGAGCCGAAAATATCCGTTACTTTGTAGTACCTCAAAGGCAGTCCGTGTCCCCCGTGCTTTGTTACATATTCGTCTTCAACGGCGGCAGGTGCAAAATAGAAGTGTTTTTCGCAGAATGCCGCAAATTCCTCGGCACTGCTGTCGCTGATATTTCCATCGTATTTGCTGATGAAGAAATCAAGCACTGCGTGCAGATGCTCATCCGGCTTAAGTGCCACCCATTCAGGCTCGTTAAAGCCGTAAGCTGAGATCCACAACGCAAGCCATTTTACAGCTTCGTGGTCGATTTCTTCTTCCGCATCACCGGTGGGATTGACAAATTCCACGTCGCAGCTCATCATTCCTTCGCGAATAACAATAACATTGTTGCCCACGGGAAGCTTCTCGATGTCGCTCTTTGTAATATTCACGCGAAGATACAGCTCCTCAAGAAACTCGCCGAATTCCGAGCGGGTTACGGAAAAGTCCGAAATCTCCATTCCTTCCCATGCAGCAAGGACTCCCTCATCTACATTACACAGCTCCTCAAGCAGAGGAATATCATTTTCGACAATTGCCTTTGCAAATCTAAAAAGCGAATTATCCTCTTCCACGGCAAGCTTTTTAAAGTCCGTAAAATCGGTTATTGTCACGCCTTCACCGCTTTTTGGGAAGGTAATAGATCTGTAGTGATAGTCGCCAAGTCCGCCGTCAAAGCTGTAAAATGCATAAACAACATATTCGGATAATTCATCTTCGGATGTAACCGTAAACTCAATTCCAAACCCATTTTCACGTTCACCGATGAAGGAAAGTGAAAGTGTGTTTTCCCCTTTAAAATAGTCCTCGCTTCGATTTCCTATATCTGCCGCCGTAAGCATAGCATTATAGTCTACGAGAGGTTCAATCTTATCCGATTTCAAATCGAATGCCCATGCATTTTTGTCATTGTGTACGATGATTAAATTACCGTCGTCGGCTTCATGGTATTTAAGTCCGTCATCGTCCGCGCCCGCAGGTAATTTTTCAATAATTTCACCGATATACCCGGAGGTTTCTTCCGCCGAAGTACCTTCGGATGAAGTGTCATCTGTGGTTACGGAAGGACCGTCAGTGTCAGTCACTTCCCCGCTTTTGCAGGAACTCAGCGTCACGATAAGCCCCAAAACAATCGCATATATAAATATTTTTTTCATAATTCTCTTTCCCTTTCTCGAATTTAAGCCGTCCAGCCGTAAATGTACAGACCGGAATCATAGGTAACACCCACACCGTCAAGGCGGAACTCACCGTTGCCGATCTCAACCAAGGTAAATTCGCAGGTTCTTGCGACTACAGTTGCCATTGGGTCTGCGAAAAAGTCGACAGTGATCTTATGAATACCGCTGGCAGTGTAATCATTCTTAATTTTGAAAAGACGTGAAGAAAGTCCGTGACCGCCGTGCTCTGTAACATATTCGTTTGTATAGTGCTTTTCCACATCGTCAAGGCCGAAATACTTCTCGCAGTATTCGGCAAAGCCGCCAAGGTCAAGCGGCTCATCGCCTTTGTAATACCATATGGTACTGTCGAGAAGTGCATGAACGTAGCTCTCGTTTGTCACAACCATCTCTTCAGGCTCAAATGTGCCGGCAGTTCTTACAAAGGGGTGAATCCAATTTGCCGCCTCGGTTTCAACGAGCACTTCCGGATCATTCAGATT
>JAZRPJ010000033.1:0-6182 GCA_045649205.1 Candidatus Flemingiibacterium sp. | reverse complement strand
CAGCTCGCGCAGGGACTTGAGGCCGGTCTCCTCGTCGGTGGTCTCCTCAAACAGAGGCTTTCCTTCGGGGTTCTCAAGCGGGAAAATATCTCTCTGCAGGCCCGCCGCCTTCAGACACTCGAGAATATCCTTCTCGTTCGCGCCGTCGAATACGGGGGTCATGATCTTCCAGCCGAGCTTCTTTGCCGCGATGCCGAGGTGAACTTCAAGCACCTGACCGATGTTCATTCGGGACGGAACGCCCAGCGGGTTGAGGACGATGTCGAGGGGAGTGCCGTCGGGGAGGAAGGGCATATCCTCGGGAGGAAGAATTCTCGAAACGACACCCTTGTTACCGTGACGGCCCGCCATCTTGTCACCCACGGAGATCTTACGCTTCTGGGCAATGTATACGCGGACAACCTTGTTTACTCCGGGAGGAAGCTCGTCGGAGTTATCTCTTGAGAAGACCTTAACGTCGATAACAACGCCGGATTCGCCGTGAGGCAGACGGAGAGAGGTATCGCGGACTTCTCTTGCTTTTTCGCCGAAAATTGCACGGAGGAGGCGTTCTTCTGCGGTAAGCTCGGTTTCGCCCTTGGGGGTTACCTTACCTACGAGAATATCGCCGGCTCTTACTTCTGTACCCTTGCGGATAATACCGTCGGGGTTCAGATCCTTGAGGGCATCCTCGCCCACGTTGGGGATCTCTCTTGTGATCTCTTCCGGACCGAGCTTTGTATCTCTCGCTTCGTGAGAATATTCTTCAATATGAATAGAGGTGTAAACGTCATCGCGGACAAGGCGTTCATTAAGAAGAACCGCGTCCTCGTAGTTGTAGCCTTCCCAGGTCATGAAGCCGATGAGGGCATTCTTACCGAGGGAGATTTCGCCGTTGTCGGTTGCGGGACCGTCGGCGATGACCTGCTTTTCTTCAACACGCTCGCCAACGTTTACAATAGGCTTCTGGTTTACGCAGGTGCCCTGGTTGGAGCGCTTGAACTTGATAAGGTGGTAAACATCCTTAACGCCGGCATCGGTACGGATAACGATCTCGTCAGCGCATACTTTTTCAACATAACCTGCATTTCTCGCGCAGATTACGACACCGGAGTCAACGGCAGCCTTGTACTCCATACCGGTAGCAACGATAGGAGCACTGGGCACGAGAAGGGGCACTGCCTGCTTCTGCATGTTTGAACCCATGAGCGCACGGGAGTTGTCATCGTTTTCGAGGAAAGGAATGGATGCGGTGGCAACGGACACAACCATTTTCGGGGAAACGTCCATGTAGTCCGCTTCCTCGGCGTTGAATTCAATAATTTCGCTTCTGCGGCGTCCGGAAATACGCTTGTTTACGAAGCGGTTATTTTCGTCAAGAGGCTCGTTAGCCTGTGCAACGGTGTAATTATCCTCCATATCGGCGGTCATGTACTCAATCTCGTCGGTTACAACGCCGGTTGCCTTGTCGATCTTTCTGTAGGGAGCTTCAATGAAGCCGTATTTGTTGATCTTCGCATAGGTGGAAAGATAGGAGATAAGACCGATGTTAGGACCTTCAGGGGTTTCGATAGGGCACATACGTCCGTAGTGGGTGTAGTGTACGTCACGAACCTCGAAGGATGCACGGTCACGGGACAGACCGCCGGGACCGAGTGCCGAAAGACGGCGCTTATGGGTAAGCTCGGCAAGAGGGTTGTTCTGATCCATGAACTGTGACAGAGGGGAAGAACCGAAGAACTCGCGGATAGCGGTTACTACGGGTCTGATATTTATAAGTGTATTGGGAGTGAGAGTTTCAGCATCCTGGGTAGTCATGCGCTCTTTAACGGTCTTGTCCATACGGGAGAAGCCGATGCGGAGCTGATTCTGAAGAAGCTCACCAACAGAACGAAGACGACGGTTGCCGAGGTGGTCGATGTCGTCCTTCACGCCAACGTCATTTGCGAGGCAGGTGAGGTAGTTAATGGATGCGAAAATATCATCCTTGGTGATATGCTTGGGAGAAAGCTCGCCCATTCTTTCCACAGCAAGCTTTTTAAATTCAGTTTCGTCGCCCTTTGAAGCTTCAAGAAGCTCGAGCATTACGGAAAGCTTAACCTTTTCGGTTATTCCGATGTCGCTGAGATCCCAATCAATAACATTCTTGGGGTCAACCATGCCGTTGCCGAATACCTTGATTTCGGTTTCGCCGTCCTCGAGGAAGAGATATACCTCGTTTACGCCGGCATTTTCGATAGCCATTGCCTTCTCGGTGTCGAGAAGCTCATTTGCCTCAAAGAGAAGCTCGCCGGTGATGGGAGAAATAACCTCTTTTGCAAGCTTATGACCCGCAATACGAGCACCGAGGGCCAGCTTTTTGTCATACTTGTATCTGCCGACGGGAGCGAGATCGTAGCGCTTGGGGTCGAAGAAAAGATTATTGAGAAGAAGCTGTGCACTTTCAACCAGCGGAGGTTCGCCGGGACGGAGCTTCTTATAAATTTCCTTAAGTGCCTCATCGCCGAGAGAGGTATGATTCTTGTCGGCTTCTGCCTGCATCATATCCTTCTCCATTGTAGCCATCAGTTTGGGATCCTGACCGAAATATCTGATAATTTCCTCGTCAGATTCTATGCCGAGAGCACGGATGAGAACGGTGATCGGAATCTTACGGTTCTTATCTATGCGCACATAGAAAATGTCGTTAGTATCGGTTTCATATTCAAGCCATGCACCGCGATAAGGGATAACGGTAGCAGTGTAGATAACCTTACCTGTTTTATCAATAGAGGTTTCATAGTATATACCCGGGGATCTGACAAGCTGAGAAACGATAACACGCTCCGCGCCGTTGATGATAAAGGTACCGTTGTCGGTCATAAGCGGGAAATCGCCCATGAATACAGCGGATTCCTTAACCTCGCCCGTAGTTTTATTGGTAAGTCTTACGGTTACGCGAAGGGGGGCTGCAAAGTTTGTATCTCTCTCCTTGCATTCTTCCTCCGGATATTTGGGGGTCGGGTCGATGGTATAGTCTATGAATTCTATAACGAGATTTCCGGAATAATCGGTAATAGGCGAAACATCGTGAAGCACCTCCCTGAGACCTTCTTCGAGGAACCACCTGTAAGATTTTTTCTGTACCTCGATAAGGTTCGGCATTTCGAGTGTATCACCGATTTTAGCGAAACTCATTCGTTCGGTCTTGCCAAGCATCGTAGGTTTGACCACCATAAAAAATATCACTCCATTCAACAGTATTGACATCCGTTTAATCGCACCCTTATCTGCGACAAATTGAAAAACGGCGAAATGCACAATTTTTTCAGGATTTTCCGAGCTTTTTTGTAATCTCGAAAAAAATACGCGCAAAGATAGCGATTATAATGCAGTATAATATTATATCATAAGAAGTTCCAGTTGTCAAGAGAAAATTAGAAAATTTTTCCCATTTTTTAATCTTTTGCCTTGCTTTCCCAATAATTCGTTTTTACTGCTTGCATATTTTTAATGTTAAAGGATATGCTTGACAAATATTTTTACCAGTGATATAATACATTTGTATCCGAGCACAAATATTAATATAATGAGGAGAAACGTCATGATTACAGCTCTCGATATCACAAAAGCCCTGAAGGATATAGGTGTAAAAGAAGGAGATATTCTTAATGTACACTCATCTCTGCGCAGTATAGGGGCGGTTGACGGCGGAATCGATGCTATCATTAAGGGCCTTGCAGACTCGGTCGGTAAGGAAGGCACGCTGGTAATGCCCACTCTCTGTCAGGTGGACTTTCAAAATTCCTATAAAACATGGTACATGGACAAGCCTTCGGATGTAGGCTTTCTCACGGAATATTTCCGTAAACAGCCCGGAGTTTACCGGTCGAATCATCCTACTCATTCAGTAGCGGCTCGGGGTAAGCTTGCATATGAGTTGACCTATGAGCACAGCGCATACGGACCGCACATTTGTCCCTACGGTGAATATGCTTTTGCGGATTCATCGCCTTGGAATAAGATGTATAACCGCAATGCCAAGATACTTTTCCTTGGTGTGGCTATGAACACCAACACCCTGAAGCATCTGATCGAAGCACGTGTTATGGAACATTTTCTTGAGCTTGTGAAAGACCCGAAGCGCCATGAGAATCTTCTTTCGCAGGTGATGAGCTTCGATACTCGTCCTCATAATGTGTGGTGTTACTACAATGCAAATTCGGAAGCGATCATAGCGGCGCTTGAGGCTAAAGGAATATTGAAGCACACTAAAATCGGCGATGCAGACAGTATCCTTGTGGAAGCAACGCCATACTGTGACTCGGTATACGAGATTCTCACAACCGAGCCGGAAAAGCACTACAGCGGTGTCCCGCTCAAATGGATCCAGGACTGCCTTGAGGCGGCAAAGTAATATTTCAGAGGCAGCAAATCATGGAAAATAAAAAATGGTACGACAATGCGGTAATGTTAAACCACGACGCAGATTGGTACAGAGCAATAGATGGCTCCTCAGCAGACGCCTGCAAGGAATCCATGGAAAAGTATTTTTCCCGATACTGTGGAAATGTCACTGACGTTATGCTGAATCTGTTTTCGCAGACATCCGTAGTTCCGTCAGAAAAATTTATGTGGCTTGGCGAGAAATATCATAAAAAGATTGAAAACGGTATCGCTGTGGACTATTCTGACAACGACGGCATAGCAGCACTTTACAAATGTTATGTCGAATACGGTATCGACCCGGCAAAGATATTTATTGATCAGGTAACGAAGCTTGGAATGCGCCCGTGGATAACGCTTCGCATGAACGATGCGCACTACGGCAGTGAAAAAACCTCGTATATTCATTCAGATATGTTCTATGAAGAGATTGCGGCAGGGCACAATATAGGTTCACAGTACGGATACTACGGAAATGTGTTCGATTTTAAATATCCGCGCTACCGCACCGCGCTTCTCGAATACATAAAAGAAATTCTCGATAAGTATGATGTTTTCGGCTTCGAAGCGGATTTTATGCGTGAGATATACTGCTTTAACTATAGGGAAGATACCGGCATACAGGAGATCATGCTTGCGTATATGCGTGAGATTAAAAAAGCGGTTGATGAAGCCGCCAAGCGGGTCGGACATGATATCAAGATCTCGGTAAGAACCAACCGTGATCCGCAGGCGGCATATGACTTTGGTTTTGATATTAAGACCATGGTGGAGGAGGGGCTTGTTGATATCGTTATTCCTTCACCCAGATGGTCGCCGACAGACAGCGGTATACCGATTGCCAAGTGGCGAAAGCTTCTCGGGGATGAGGTTGGTATCATTGCCGGGATCGAAACCAATAATGTGCGCAGTACAAGCAATATGCCCGTAAATTCCAAGGCATATGCCGCAACATTCTATGCCCAGGGTGCGGACGGCATATATTTCAACAATCACCAATATTATACGGAAAGGAACCGCGAGGCATGGCTTATTAACCGTGACACCTGCACAGTAGGAAGACGGGAATTTACTGTAACATATCAGGATAATTATGCCTATGCCGAAAATTGCTACAGGCCTTTGCCCCTTTTGGTTGACGGCAGCACCGAGCTTCCGCTTGAAGTAGGTGAAATTAAAGTTGCCGATAAAGTAACACTTGTTATGGACTTTGAGGGAGAAACGGCGCCTTCGGTTTCTGCGCTTGGAAAGACTGTTTTCGGAAATATCTGTGAGCCGGTTATCAAAAGGAATCCTGACGGAGATTTGGATCTTACCGAGCACTGTCCGATTGCTTACGAGCTTACGGGAATTAATACGGATTGTCATTTCCCAATCATCTTTACCGGAAAGGGCATTGTTCATTATGTCAATATCATAATCGAAGCTGAATAGTAGCAAATACCGCTGTAAATAATGCAGCGGTATTTTTTGTTGTGTAAAGCTATTGACAAACTATGCGTGGTATGTTATAATGATTAGGTGCAATACATGGCTTCGGGATGTAGTGCAGTTGGTAGTGCGCGACGTTTGGGAGCATGCAGGCAGTTTTCGCTTCTTGATTTTTCAAACGCTCGAAAATCCTTGTAAACACTGATTTTTTCGGGTGTTACCCTTTTCAAAAAAACACCGACAAAATGTTTTGACCACAGATTTGACCACTTACGGAAATTGACCTAAAAATCGAATATTTTCACACTTCGGGGTGTGGCGCAGTTGGTAGCGCGCGACGTTTGGGA
>JAZRPJ010000032.1:0-2260 GCA_045649205.1 Candidatus Flemingiibacterium sp. | reverse complement strand
GTATCCGGCGATACGTCAGATACAACGTCGGAGAACAGTGACGGGTATATCCGAAACAAGGAGGCTGTCAACTTCCTTATAATCGGACAGGATCTTGAAAGTTGGAAGACCGATGTCATGATGCTTGTCAACTTCAATATGAAAGAGGGGAGTCTTTCAATTCTGCAGATTCCCCGTGATACCTTTGTAAGCTCTGACTTTATGCGTGGCAAGATCAACAATCTCATGTACAAAAAGAGCCTTGATGCTTACGACACAAAAACAAACCCCACCGTAAAGGACAGAATTGCGGCAGGTATGTCCGGTGCTGCAGAATTTCTTGAAAAGCGGCTGTGTATTCAGATCGACGGCTATGCTCTTATAAATCTTGAGGGCTTCCGCAATGTTATCGACATAATAGGCGGAGTTCATATAAACGTACCTTACGACATGAAATACAACGATCCCGACCAGGATCTCTATATAGACCTTAAAGCCGGTGAGCAGATACTTGACGGCGAGAAGGCAGAGATGTTCGTACGCTTCAGAAGCGGTCTTGTTCAGGGGGATCTCGGCAGAGGCGATGCCCAGAAGATTTTCCTTACAGCACTTTTCAAGGAGCTTAAAAACATAAAGATCTCCTCTGTTCCTGCCCTTGTCAGCGAGGCATTCGAGCACGTAAGTACGGATCTTGCGCTTGCGGACATTGTCTTTTACGCCAAGGAGCTGACTAAAGTCGATATGGCAAAAGTTTCCATGATGACACTCCCGGGCGATGCCCCGAACACTGCTCACTATGTTATGTACCGTGGAGATGTGATCAAGATAATCAACGAATATTTTAACGTATATGACAAACCGATTACCGACGAGTTGTTCGATGCAAAACTGGAGTTTACCGATATTGAGGATGAAAAATATACCGCAATATATGATACGGTATCCGAGGAAATCGAAGTTTACACCGCCGACGGAATCGACAAAGATGGAATTTATATCCCGACCATTATCCATTAAAACGAAAGGAATTAATATATGGCTAACATTTACGAAAACATTACCCCTGAAAATCATCCGGACTTCACAAATGCCGACCCCCGTGAGATCGCAGAAAATCTGGTCCACATTCTCGATATGAAAAAGGGACGTGACATAAAGCTTCTTCACGTTGCGGACAAAACTATAATCGCCGATTATTTCGTAATCTGTGGCGGTACTTCAAACACCAATATCAAGGCGCTCGCCGGCGAGGCGGAGTTCAAAATGGAGCTTTGCGGAGTTAAAGTCCGTCATATGGACGGCTACAGCGAGGGCGAATGGATCGTTGTTGACTTCGGCTCGGTCATCGTTCACATCATGAACCGTGACAGCCGAGATTTCTACAAGCTTGAAAAGCTTTGGAATGAGGCTACCGAAATAGATATAAGCAGTATTTTGGTTAAATGACGGCGATTTGTACCGCCTCGCTAATGAGGCTCTCCCAATGGGAGAGCTGTCACCGAAGGTGACTGAGAGGGGAATATAGGAGAAGCCCTCTCCGTCACGTCTAACGCCGTGCCACCTCCCCCGCCGGAGTGGGCGGCTAATATGGAATGAAAGATTATATTGGCTCCCCCTATGGGGAGTTCCCGACGAAGTCGGGTGAGAGGGCAAAATAATATAAAAATTTATTCATTACAGCGCACTATAATATTGACAAATCCTCATTATTGGGGTAAAATATAATTATACAAAATTTTCATTAAGAGGAACGATCATGAAATACGATTTTAAATCAGTTGAGAAAAAATGGCAGGACAAATGGGACGAGGCGAAGGTCTTCGAAGCAAAGGAAGACTATAGCAAGCCCAAATTCTACGGACTCGTAGAGTTTCCCTACCCCAGCGGCGCAGGTATGCACGTGGGTCATATCAAGGCATACTCCGGACTTGAGGTAATATCAAGAAAGCGCAGAATGGAAGGCTACAACGTGCTTTTCCCCATGGGCTTTGACGCCTACGGTCTGCCCACCGAAAACTACGCAATCAAGACCGGTATCCATCCCCGTGAGGTTACAGACAAGAATATCGAAAAGTTCACCACCCAGCTTAAGCGCGTGGGCTTCTCCTTTGACTGGAGCCGTGTTGTTGACACCACCGAGGAAGGCTACTACAAGTGGACACAGTGGATCTTCCGCAAGATGTTTGATGCAGGACTGGTTTTCCGCGCAACCACTCTCGTTAACTACTGCCCTCACTGTAAGTGCGTTCTCTCAAACGAGGACTCCCAGGGCGGTAAGTGC
>JAZRPJ010000031.1:0-4764 GCA_045649205.1 Candidatus Flemingiibacterium sp. | reverse complement strand
CTTTACGCAGTATGGTTCCCCCTCCTCCGAGTTTCGCCCCCAATGCCGAGGGCGGCATATGACGGTAGATGCTTCCGAGCCTCCAAGGATGCCGAGAACGGCACATAACGGTTGCCTCTCCGTCAATAAAAATATTTAACTAAAACGTGTCTACCGTTCCAACGGTATCCCAGCCTGTTCAGCTCCTCCATACCGATCAAAAAATGATCGTAATTGACACGTCCCTCAATGTCCGGAACGGGATCGTCATGGGTGGCATCCACAAAATATACTCCCCCGTCAATAAGTACGCCATTCCATGCATGGCTGTCAGGATTATCCGGAGCGGTACCGGTCACCACGATCGAACGTATCCCAGCCATTTTACAGAGAAGATTGAAGGCAGCGCTGTACCCCTGACAGATGGCAGACCCATTTACAAGAACTCCGTAAGCGAGTCTTGCCTCAAAGGGAAGCGTGCCGGCAATGTAATTATCGTAGTCGTATTTGCAGTTCAAAATGATGTAATCGTGAATCGCTTTTATTTTGTCAATGTCCGTCATGCCCTCGGTGATAATTTCCGAGAGAACTTCTGCCGCCTTTTCCTCGGCGGCGTGAACGTAACCCTTGAGCTTCTCTACACCGTCGCTATATTCTAATTTTATCGTGTACTTGTTCTGGCTTGGAATATAGGAACAGTGAAGATAGGACGCATAAAAATGCTCAAGGTGAATAATGTTCGCAAGCTTATAGTATTCCGACCATTCCTCGTATGGGATGGGGGTTTCAAAAGTAAACTCGGTTATGAACTCTCTGTTCAGAATGTAAAATAAATCTATAAGCTCCGATTCGCCCAGCAAAATGTTGTTCTTCGCATTGTCGAGAATGGCGTTTTTGCGGTATTCGTAGGGCGAGGACTTGTAGTCCATAACTCTGACGATGATCGCTGCCGCCTCACTTCTTGCGGCATTTCCGTCGCCGTCGTAGATACGGTAACCGTCCTCTGCAGGATAGCCCCGCAGGAGATATTCATTGTATGCGGTGTCTGCATATATGTCGGGCTTGTCAGCTAAATCAAGAAAGGGATTCTGTATTCGCACAAGGGGAATACCAAGGGCAAGCACCATCATTTTGGTCATTCTCGAACGGGAAATAGGCATATCCGGAGAAAAGCTTCCGGCAATGTCCTCGTCAGTTATTATTCCCTTTTCGTGGGCGAAGCTTATAAATTCCGATGCCCAGTGCCCCTCAAACAACCCTCCGGACACATCAGTCATATCACCGCCTACCACCGATATCAGCATTTTTGTAAATTCCGCGTAGGTAATATTGCCATCCGGATCGAAGCTTCCGTCGGGATAACCGTGAATTATGTCTTCTGCCACAAGACGTGCAACGTCATTATAAAACCAATCTGTAGTGAAAACATCGGGGAAATCAGGCTTTTTAGGGGCAGGCTCCTCCTCACCCGGAGCAGGCGGCTCGGCTTCGGCTTCGGAATCGGTTTCGGGAGCAGAATCGGGAATGTGATCGGGAACCTTTGCCGAAGTTTCCTCGAGCATAGTTTCAAAAAATTCGGTTGTATCCTCGGATAGAGATGTAGTTTCATCCGCAGATATTACAGGGGAGAAAAGACAAAGAAGGGTCGATATTTCAAGTAATGCGGCAACAGCGCGAAGTTTGCGGTTCATTTTCCCTCCTGCATAAATAAATTTTCAGCCCTTTTAAGAGCTGTTCCATAAAATATTCTAACACATAAAATCCACGTTGTCAACAGCCGCGGAAGCCGCAGAAATTATTTTACACTTTCGTCTTTTTTTGCTCTAAATTGAGGCAATTGTTACCAATAAATGAAGCGTGTGCCTCACGGCACACGCGCAGAGTGTAAGCAGCTCCATCTGATGATTTTTAATTCACTCCCGAAGGAAGCCTGATGCCGCATTTCGGGGGGCGAAACCATTGGGGGCGCCGAAGTTTTCGCCCCCCCGCCCCCCACTTACTTGGCTGGCGGCGTTCCTATTCGTGTTGGGATTCAATACGGAAGCGTGTGCCGTAAGACACACGCTTCTATAAATATTAAAGTACTTTTGATAAAAATTCCTTTGTCCGCTCTTTTTGAGGGTTTGCAAAGAAGTCGCTCGGAGCTGCTTCTTCCAAGATTATTCCGTCATCCATGAACAGGATACGGGATGCAACCTCACGGGCAAAACCCATTTCGTGAGTTACCACAACCATGGTCATGCCTTCCGCCGCCAGCTCCTTCATAAGGTCCAGAACCTCGCCCACCATCTCCGGGTCAAGAGCGGAGGTTGGCTCATCGAAAAGGATTACGTCGGGATTCATGGCAAGGGCACGGGCAATGGCGACACGCTGCTTCTGTCCGCCCGAAAGGGTGGAGGGGTAAACGTCCGCTTTGTCGTCAAGTCCGATACGGTTAAGGAGTCTGTGGGCGTTTTCCTTTGCCGCAGCCTTGATGTCCCCTTTGGATCTCGTTATTTCAATCTTTTCCTTTTTAACCTTTCTGAAAAGATTGGTCAAGGGCAGAAAGAAATTGAAGGTCTTTGCTTTTCTTCTGTCGGAAAGCTCCGTATGAACGGGAGAGAGCATGATATTTTCAAGCACCGTCTTGTTGTTAAACAGATTGAACTGCTGGAAAACCATGCCGATCTTGCGGCGGTGGATATTTATGTCAACGCTCATATCGGCGATGTCGACACCGTGAAAAATGATTTTACCGTCGGTGGGGTCTTCCATACAGTTAAGACAGCGCAGGAATGTACTTTTACCGCTTCCCGAAGGACCGATAACACAGACGATATCACCCTTGCTTATAGTGGTGTCGATTCCCTTGAGAACTTCGAGCTTGCCGAAGCTTTTCCGTAAATTAACTATGTCTATCACTCTTCTTAAGCCCCCTTTCCATAAGTTTGATGCCGAGGGTAATCAGCATTACGAGAACTATGTAAATAATCGCCATAAAGAGGTAAGGAATGAGATACTCGTAATTGCTCGTACCGATTTCGGTAAAGACCTTATAAAGGTCAACCACCGCAACAAAGCTTGCAACGGAGGTTTCCTTGATGAGTGCGATAAATTCGTTACCGAGGGTAGGGAGAATATTCTTCACCGCCTGGGGAACGATGATCTTCATCATGGTTACGGAATAGCTGAGTCCCAGCGCACGTCCTGCCTCCATCTGTCCCGGATCAACGGACTGAATACCGGCACGCATTATTTCCGATATGTAAGCACCGCTATTAAGCCCAAAAACCAGAACGCTGGTATTTATAGAGCCGATATTGACTCCGATCATGGGGAATACAACGAAGTAGGCAAGAAGAAGCTGAACGACAATAGGCGTTCCGCGGAAAAAGCCTACATAAACCGAGCAAATTCCATCAAGTATCCGTGGAAGCACCTTATATTTCGGCATCACCTTAACGGCGGCAATGAGTGTACCGATAATGATACCAATAATAAGACCTGCCACAGCGATAATGAGGGTGTTCTTAAGACCTTCGGAGAAAACGCGGATATAACCTTCGTTTACCCAGAAGGATTGCCAGAACTTGGCCCACCTTACTGCAATATCTGCCATTATAATCTCCTAATTTTAAAATTTCGGAGCCGGCCGCCATTCGGGACGTTCCGGCTCCGTTTTGTCGCTTATACTAATTTAATCAGTTGCCGTTAATGGACTTTACAATAGCGTTTGCAGGTGCATTGTCGAGAACTACGTAGTCGATCTCGCCGTTGAGCATTGCGGTTACTGCAAGTGCTGCATAGTCGTATGCCATCTTTTCAGCGGGGATACCCTTAAAGCCGTAGCCTTCATCGCCCTTGTCAAGGTCGCCCATGATGTAGGTTTCACCGGTGGTGCCTGCCTGACAGCCGATCTTGTTGTCCTTGGTGAGTGTGTCGAGGATCGCAACTACTTCATCAGCCGTCTTGCAAGCATCGAAGGTGGTGCAGGAGTCGGGAACGATAAGTACCTGAGCTGCGTTGTAGTAGGAATCGCTGAAGGTTACAACTTCCTGTCTTGCGGGAGTGATTGTAAGACCTGCCATTGCGATGTCGCACTGTGCGTTCTGAACAGATGTAACAACGGACTCGAACTTCATATCCTGGATAACAAGCTCCTTGCCGAGGAATTCAGCAAGACCTGCTGCGATCTCAAGGTCGATACCGTAGAACATACCCTTGTCGTCAACCATTTCGAAGGGCTCAAAGCCGGTGCTGGTTGCAACTACGAGCTGATCTTTGGCGGTGTCGAGAGCAGCGGAAGCTACCTTGGTGGGTTCGCCGTTACCGAAGTACTTGTCGCAGATAGCGTCAAATGTACCGTCAGCCTTGATCTTTGCAAGGTATTCGTTTACCTTTGCGAGAAGGTCAGCGTCTTCCTTGGATACTGCGAATGCATAGGACTCTTCGGAAAGAGCGATGTCGATCACCTTTGCCTTGGATGAAGCAGCTCCGCAGGATGCGAGAATTGCGATTGCCATAATGGCAACGAGTGCGAGAGAAAGAATTCTTTTCATTGTGTTTACTCCTTTGTTATTTTACTGTATTAAAATAATACTACATATATATTACATCATATCCCGCAAAAAAGCAATAGGTATTTTGCACAAATTGCGCGGACTTGTATAAATTTGTTAGGCTCTCCCTATGGGAGAGCTCCCGCGACAGCGGGTGAGAGGGCGAATATCGGTAAGCCCTCTCCGTCACGGCATTCGCCGTGCCACCTCTCCCAAGGGGAGAGGCAAATAAGGAACGAAGTATGCC
>JAZRPJ010000030.1:0-3865 GCA_045649205.1 Candidatus Flemingiibacterium sp. | reverse complement strand
TAAGACCGCTTGGCCTCCGACTTTGCTTCTTTCAGCGGCGGCGGTGCTTGTGATACAAGGAGGTCTTGTTCTTCTCGCCGGACTTATATCTCCCTTGATGAGCATGGGAGCGATAAATGAGATGACCTGCGCAGGTTCGGTTTTGATAATCATGATTGGTACGAATCTCATGGGCATTACCAAAATCAAGGTTGCGGATTTTCTTCCGGCGATCGTATTTGCTCCTGTCATATACAATATTGTTATTTTGGTTGAAAAGCTTTGGAGTACGTTCGGTTAAGGGTGAAATAATGTATTTTGATGATATTAAACTTGGAATGACAGTGGAAATTGCACCGGCTGTTATAGAAAAAGAAAAAATGGTGGCTTTTGCCCGTGATTATGATAATATTCCCCTGCACACCGACGAGGAATATGCCAAAAGCACGTTCTTCGGTAAATTGATTGCTCCCGGTGTCATGTCATTTATGTCGGTGTGGGCGAAATATTTGGAGGTGGATCTTTTTGGAAAAGAGCTTCTTGCCGGGAAGTCCACAAAAATCGAGTGGCTGAAGCCGGTCTTTGCGGACGATATTCTGCACGGAAAAGCAACTGTTACGAATCTTATAAGGCGAAATTCGAAAAACGGACTTGTTGAGATATCCATTGATGCTTACAATCAAAAGGGGGAGCTTGTCCTGACTGATGTTACCGAAGCAGTTGTTAAATGCAGGACGGTGTAGCGGACAGCTGTTTATGAGGTGAGATAGGTGAAAAAAACATATGTGACATCTATGCCCGATCATATCGGTGCATTTCTGAAAGCGAGCAAGTGCTTTTCAGCCCTCGGAATCAATATCACCCGTGTAAGTTATAACAAGGCGGTGGATTCACATACCCTCTTCATTGATGCGGAGGGGGCAGAGGAACAGCTTAAAAAAGCAGATGCCGAGCTTGAAAAAATCGGATATTTACAAAATAACAAGGACAAATCAAGCGTTATACTTCTTGAATTTTGCCTTGAAGATGTTCCCGGCAGTGTGACGAATGTGCTGACATTAATCAACGATTTCAATTTCAACATTTCCTATATAAGCTCCCAGGAAAACGGTACTGATTACCAGTATTTTAAAATGGGTCTGTATGTTGATGACGTTGATAAGCTTTCTGAATTTATGATGGAAGCCGAAAAGCTGTGTAAGGTACGTGTTATAGATTATAACAGCTCGGAAAAGGTTTACGATAACAGTATATTCTACAACACTTACGTGATGGGACTTTCCCAGACAATGGGGCTTTCAAATGAAGTCAGCCGTGAACTTTTGGTTCACGTCAACCTTGCTATGCAGACTTTGGATGAGCAGGGAATGTCACCCTACCGCACCTTTGACAGTATAAGTAAATTTGCCGAGTTGCTTGGGGCATCCAAGGGAGCTTCCTTCTCCCCGCGGATCAGTAATCATAAGATTACTGACAACACTGAAATTACACTGATCGAACCGCCTTGCGGCAGTAATACTATCATTATAAAAAGTGATGGACAGGTATTGTTTATTGACAGCGGTTATGCCTGCTATATCGAAGAAATGATCGCAGTATACAAGCGAATACTTCCCGATTTTGAGAACATGAAGAAGACTATTCTCGTGACTCATGCCGATGTTGATCACTGCGGGCTGCTGCCGCTCTTTGATGAGGTACTTACCAGCCACAAAACCGCAAGCTGTCTTAAAAACGAATATCTTGGCAAAGACGGATATCGTGAGAAAAATCCGCTGCATAAGCCGTATATCAACATCTGCAAGATTCTTACATCCTACAGCGCGGTGGATTCTTCGAAAATTACTGCTTTGTGGAATGATATTGAAACTCTCCGCGAGCCGCTTACGCAAATCGGATTTTTTGACTTTGGCGAGCTGCACTTTGAGGTATACGAGGGGAAGGGCGGTCATCTGCCGGGCGAGATCGTACTGATCGATTATACAAGGCATATTGCGATTACCGGTGATATCTACATCAATACCCACGGATTGACTTCGGAGCAGGCGGCCTACAATCAGTATGCGCCTATTCTCATGACCTCTGTGGATACTGACCCCAAGCTGTGCGCGGAGGAGAGAAAAGCAATCATGCAGCGGCTTGGCGTGGGGCAGTGGCAGATTTTCGGAGCACATGGATTTAAGAAGGATTATTCAGTAAATTCTTGATGAAAAATTTTTTGGAAAAATTTTTCAAAACCTATTGACTTTTGTAATTTACTGTGATAAAATGTATTACAGATTTGAATATCACAAAAAACGACTATGATGAAGACGGTCGGAATGAGAGCACTTCAGAGAGTTGCCGGTGGGTGCGAGGCAATGGCAGATCTTTCCTGTGACCTATCACTTCTGAGTCGGAGGACCGAAAGCGAAAGCAAGTAGACTCCTTCCGTATTGCTGCGTAAAGGCAAAGGACTTGTCAGAGTCCGGAAAGTGACGGAATATTTTCCGTAATTTGAGTGGTACCGCGGGTTAACAGCTCGTCTCAAAGGTTTTCTTTTGAGGCGGGTTTTTTGTTTTATTCAAATTCGTAACCATTAACAAAAAATGTCAAGATTGAAAGGAGACAACAAAAATGGATTACAGTTTGAAGGAAGTCGCAGGAAGAATCAAGGACCTGCGCGAAGCAAAAGGATATACACCGGAGGAGCTTGCGAAGCTTACCGGCGTATCCACCGAAGATTATCTGGTTCTCGAAAAGGGAGAAACAGACTTTAGCTTTACGTTTATTTACAAATGTGCAAAGGCCTGCGGAGTTGAGGTTGTAGACCTGCTTGAAGGAAGCAGCACAACCCTTACCTCCTTCGCTATCACAAGAAAGGGCGAAGGACTTAAAATTATCAAAAAGCAAGGCGTGGTTTATAATAATCTCGCTCCTAAATTCAAGGATAAGCTGGCAGAACCCTTCCTTGTCAAGTTTCCCTATCTTGAGGAAGAACAGAACGCGCCTATAAAATTAAATTCCCATAACGGTCAGGAATTTGACGTTATTGTTAAGGGCTCACTCAAGGTGCAGGTCGGCAACCATGTGGACGTTCTTAACGAAGGCGACTCTATTTTCTATAACAGCCTTATCCCCCACGGTATGATCGCAGTGAGCGAGGGAGGATGCGAGTTCCACGCAGTTGTGCTGAATCCTCAGGACGGTCTGGTAAGCGAGGAGTATCCCGAAGCTCCCTATTCAGAAGCAAAGCACGTTGAGAAAGAAGCTGATAAAGCGTCCACTGTTGCCGATAATTTCGTTGAATCCTTCTACGATGAAAACGATGTATTTAACGGTATTTCCTTCAAAAATGACGATAAATTCAACTTTGCCTTTGACTGCGTTGATGCTATTGCCGAGAAGAATCCCGATAAGCTCGCTATGATGTGGGTGGCAAACGATAAAACCGATCGCAGATTTACCTTCAGCGACATGAAAAAATATTCGGCGAAGACTGCCAATTATTTTGAGTCCCTCGGTATCAAAAAGGGCGATACCGTTATGTTGGTGCTGAAAAGGCACTATCAGTTCTGGTTCTGCATGTTGGCACTTCATAAGATCGGCGCTATTGCTATCCCTGCAACCAATCAGCTGGTTGAGCACGATTTCACTTACAGATACAAGGCAGCCAAGGTAAAGGCTATTGTATGTACCGCAGACGGCGATGTATCCGCTGAAGCAGAAAAAGCAGCCGCAAAATTTCCGGGTATGCTCAAGATCCTTGTGGGCGGCAAGAAGGACGGTTGGCATGATTTCAACGAGGAATATGCCATGTATTCCAGCCATTTTAACCGGACAGAGGACAGCCCTTGTGGCTCGGACCCCATGCTGATGTTCTTCACCTCCGGCACCTCAAGTCGGA
>JAZRPJ010000029.1:0-1552 GCA_045649205.1 Candidatus Flemingiibacterium sp. | reverse complement strand
GACCTTGGCGGAGTAGTATCCGTCGCCGCAACCGCAGCCAATGACGGTGCCGCAACCGCCTACGATTTCAGCCACTGCTTCGGCAAGAGGGAGATAATAACCCCGGTTCAGAAATTCGGTCCGTGCCTTTACCATATCACGGTCGTCGCCTGCACCGGATTTTCCTACAGCCAGATTAACATAACCGCTTTTCGCTTTGTCAAAGCAGTGCTTTTTCGGAGATGCACACACAAGGCTTCCACCGGCATCAGTCAACTTTTCTCCGCAGACGGGACATATAAGGATATCCATTTTGCTATACCCCCTCCCTACCGTTCCACTCTGATGAGCTTGGCATGAAGGGCATTTCTGCCTGTGAAATAGGTTTGTGGGGAGGTGGTGCAAGTAGAAAGGGTGATGATTCTGTCGTCCGCAGTGAAGGTCATTTTCTCATCCTTGTTTCTGGCGGAGCATTCCTGCATCAATTCGCAGAATGCTACGAAGTCCTCGCCCGTTTCAAAGCTTGTCTGGGAGTAGTTATGAAACTTTGTGGTTTCAAAAATCGAGAAGGGCTCGTAGATATAAATGCCGTCAAAGGTGTAAATTTCAATCAGAGTGTTGTTGAATACCTCTTCATCGTAGAAAAGGGTAACGTTATTGAACATATTTCCATCCTGCATATTGTGACCGTAGAGGACAGTATTAAAATTGTTTTCAATATTGCGGTCGGCTTGGTAATCTACATAAATCGAACCTACGACCACATATTCGTTGTTGTATGCGTGATTGAGGTAATATTCGTTGTCCTCACCTTGCACGATAGGAAAGCTGATACGTGTTCCCTCAATGTGGATATATCCGTAAATATCCGGATTTATTTTCTTGAGGAAATTCAAATTGGCTTTCATCTGCTCAAACTTCATATTATATTCGGGTGTAACGGTGGTGTCAACCCATGAGCTTCCGCCTTCAAGTGAGGTGTAATAATCGGGCAGCTTCTGTGAAATCGGTGATTTGGAAAGCAGCTTCACCGCACCCTCACCACCCAGATTTCCATCAAAAATACTGCCTGCAATCTCGCCGTATATATCGGCACCGCGCTTATAGTCGATGAGGTTCTTTATGAGCTTCGTGCCGCTTACCACGAAAACGATTAGCAGGACAAGCATCAGGCATTTTCGTACGATTTCGAAAGGAGTTTTTTGCGGCAGCAGCTTGTCGAAAAGCTTTTTGATCAGCTGGGCAGGTGTGATTTTTTTAACTTCAGTCACTTCTTCGGCTTCGGGAGTGATTTCAGACTCGCCTTCGGTAATTTCAGTGACTTCCGATTCTGTGGGCGGCACATCAATTGCCATATCCTCGCCCGATTCAGCATCTTCTTCTCTCTCGATAGCCTCGTGAATCGGTTCGTCTATGCCGTCAGGCTTTCCCTTGCTCCGCTTTGCAGATCTTTTTGTGCCCATCATCTCACCTCCCGAATTTTGCTATATACTATATTATAAATCAATTCTCCCCGATTGGCAATACAAATTATAAAACTTTTACAGATTGGTAATGATTCTGTAGGGAACAT
>JAZRPJ010000028.1:0-8478 GCA_045649205.1 Candidatus Flemingiibacterium sp. | reverse complement strand
TTGGCCTCCGACTTCACCGATAATTTCAGCGCCGTCCCACTTTTTACTGTCCTCTTTGACGGAGCGCACGGCGTCAAGAGCCGCTATAATTTCCTCTTTCGCAACCGTCATGGTTGTCGGAAGAAATGCGGTAACACCGTTCTTTGCAACGCCGTAAGCCATCTTTTTGATACCCTCCGGCTTTGCGTCGCAGGTATCCTCTCCGAGATATCCGTGAATATGGATATCCACAAGACCGGGCGCAATATAGTTTCCTGCAGCATCAATGATCTATGCATCCGCAGGAGCGGCATCAAAGATTCCGACAATTTTTCCGGTTTCCGAGTCAAAAGCAAGAGCCTTGCCGCACACAACAGAATCCGGGAGAACGATCTTACCGTTTGTGATATATGTAAGTTTCATAATAACTACCATGGCTTTCCTTTTCGAAAGCCTGCCTTTCTATACGATGCTCTGCATCGCATGGGAATCTGTGGGAGATTTTGCGAAGCACAAAGGAAGTCACAAACCCGCGTGAAAACTTATTTTTCACACTATTAACTTCCTTTCACAGAAATTTCCTCAATATACAGTATACCACAACTGCATCAAAAAAATCAATGGCTTTCACAAAACTTTTGGGCTGTTTATTGGAATATTTAGTCTATGCGGTGAGGCTTAACCCCGCCGCTTGATTATACGAATGCATCCCCGAAGGATCGGCATGGCATTGATAGCCAATATAAGAGTAGTGCCAATGACCTGCGCTAAGATCCAGCACGGCAGCTCAAACACAATAAATACAGTCTGAAGCCCGATTATTACGGTATTAATAACAAGCTTAACACTGTGAAGATTGAAGCGTATCATCCGTCTTGTATTGATGGCGCGAATGATAAAAACCACAAAATAGCTGAGGAAAGTGGCAAGTGCCGCACCGTTTGCTCCAAGTGGCGAGGGAATCAAAATGAGATTCAGCGCCACATTGACAAGCGCACCGATCATGGAAGTGACAAAAGAACTAACACTCTTTTTATCCACAAGATAAACACATCCCATGAATGTTACGAGGCTGGAATAAACCGTCGCCGCAATGAGCAGCGGCATATATTGCCATGCATCAAAATAGCTGTCAGCAAAAAGAATTACGGAAAACACCTTCGAGAATCCTATAAGTCCTGCCGCAGACATAAACAGCATTGCCTGAAAGCTGTCAAAGACTGTACCGAAAAAGTTCTCCCTTTCCTTTTTGTCGCCCTCATCCCTCTCGGTAACAGCCGAAAACTGCCATGCCTCAATGAAAATTCCCGAAAGAAGTATGAGCACGGTAGGAATTTTGAAAGCAGCGGCATAAAGTCCGTTAATATCGTCGCCGAGAAAGCCCTTGATCATATATCTGTCGGATACATTGGTGATCCACCAGAATATGGTTGTGGGAATCAGCGGAATACTGTATTTTAGCATAGACTTCGCCAATTTCTTCGAGAAATTCCTCGGTAAAATCGAAAATTCGCGGCGTATAACAAATATAATCAAAAGGGATGTTACACCGTCAGAAATGACCACGCTGAGCACATAACCCATAAGCCCCATTTCAAGTCCAAGCAAAAAGAGGATGTTGAGTCCAATGGTAAGAGCGGTAGCCAAAATCCCCTGCCCCGCGAAAAAGGATGTCATTCCCTTGGCTCTCGTATACTGCGCCAGTAAGGAATGTAAATTAGCACTGAGAGCATAAAGAATAATAAGCCACATATAGCCGTTAAAATATTCAATTTTGTTTAAAAGAGGAAATAGCGCGAGAGCAGCAATAAGCCCACCGAGAATTACATAAATTCCGGTAGTGAGTACCTTTTTCTTATCAAGCTCCCGATCCATGGTGAATCTGAATACCGCATCGCATATTCCAAGGGAGAGAATCGGCATGAGAAGATTCGCGCTCTGGGTAATAATATCTGCCATACTGTATTCCGCTCTTGAAAGGCAGGCGGTATACAGCGGCAAAAGCAGGAAAACAAGTATTTTCGAGCCGAAGGTGCCGATACCGAGTATAGCGGTATTTGATAATAATTTTTTGTATTTATCCATCTGACAATCTCAATTCCGCCGCCTTTGCGGCTGTAGTTAGAATCAAAGAAGCGGAGCAAACAATCGAAGAAATCCCATAACGAGTCCGTGCCGTCCTTTGATTTTCTTATCTATTTCCGGGGTGATCTCCTGACAGACTTTAATAGAATCGGTGAAGTCACGTTTAGCATCAAGTACCGCCTGATTTTCGTAAATCAGCGTAGCACACTCAAAATGCAGATATAAACTTCGATAATCGAAGTTGACCGAACCCACAACTGCAATCCGGTCATCACTTATCACGACCTTCGAATGAACAAATCCCGGTGTATATTCATAAATTTTGACCCCGGCGGAAAGCAGCTTACTGTAAAATGAGCGTGTAACCTGAAAAACATACCACTTATCGGGAATGTGCGGAGTCATGATACGCACGTCAATACCGCTCTTCGCAGCAAAGCAAAGTGCGGTGAGAAGCTCGTTATCGGGGATAAAATAGGGAGTCATTATATAGATATACTTTTCCGCCTTGTTTATAATATTGAAGTAGACAAGCTCACTGACGTTTTCACTGTCAAGAGGTGAATCGGAATAAGGCTGAATATACCCTCCGCACCGTTCTCTTGCGGTTTCTCCCATAGCTTCCCTATCAAGGATAAGAAGGCTGTCTATATTTTCGTCAGCTTTATATGACATATACCATGTTTCAAGAAACATCAGCGTAAAGCTTTTTACCGCATCTCCGCGGAGCATGACCGCTGCATCCTTCCAGTGCCCGAATTTGTCAAAAGCGTTGATATATTCGTCAGCCAGATTTACACCGCCGGTAAAGGCAGTGTGACCGTCAATTACCACGATCTTTCTGTGGTCGCGGTTGTTCTGTATAACCGTCGCAACGGGAATAAATTTATTGAAAACCATGACTTTAATACCAAGACCACGCAAGGTTTTGTCATAGTCCTTCGGGAGCGTACCCATGCAGGCCATACCGTCCCAGATTATACGGACATCAACGCCTTCGTTAACTTTCGCAATAAGGATTTTCAAAATGGAATCCCACATAATGCCCTCATGGATTATGAAATATTCCATGAATATGAATTTCTTTGCCTTTTGAAGCTCCGATTTGAGAAGCTCAAATTTTTCTTCACCGGAGTTAAGATATGTCATCTCCGTATCTTTCGCCAGCGGAAATCCGGCGTTATTTGCAAGATAGGATGCATGCGCCGCAAGGGCGGGACTATCGCCGCGAAGCTCATCAAGGAGCGGCTGATTACTCTTTTTGTAGGGCGCAAGTATGGCGTTCGCCCTCGCCGCTTTTTTTCTGAAAAGGTATTTCGACGACTGCAGAATCGAGGCAAGATACATAAGTCCGCCAAACACGGGAAAGGTCAGTATCATGATTACCCAAAGCAGCTTGTACGCAGGGTTTTTATCCAGGTTCACTATTATCACCATCACAATTATGCTTATAGCGGTGAAAACAGCGGAAATCATAGGAGCATAAGCGCTTAATGTGATAAGCATAGCTACAGACAGAATGATCTGCAAAAGCGCAAATAATGCCGTTGTAATAAGTCTGCCCGTAAAGCTTTTTATATACTTTTTATGCATAGCGCACCTCCTAATAAAAATCCCCATATTTTTATTATACCATAACGCTGTGCCTTTTTCAAGCTATATTTTGCATTTGTAAGAAAATTCGGCGCATCCCCGTATTTTTCATTAAATGCTTGACTTTTACCGCTTTGTGTGCTATGATATATGTGTTATACTTGATGTAATTATCTACACCATAGGAGGCGCCAATTATGCTGCCAACAATGAAGATCGGCGATCTCGATGTCACAAGATTGATCGTCGGAAGCAATCCGTTTACCGGTAAATCTCACCTCGATGCAGATACCGATAAGGATATGAAGAATTATTTCAGCGAGGAGCAGGCATTCGCAATGCTTGACCGCTGCGTCAAGGCAGGTATCAACGCCATGCAATCCCGTGGAAGTATGCCTGTTATGGGACTTCTTTCCCGTTGGCGTGCCTCAGGCGGAAAAATGATGTGGCTTGCACAGACCGGAAAAAATCTCACCACCTTCGACGAAGAGCTTGACGAGCTTATGAAATACGATCCGGCTGCCGTATGTATTCACGGCGAGCTTGCAGACGAGCTTTATCTTACCGGCAGACTCGATTTGCTCGGCGAACTGCTTGATAAAGTAAAGCGCAAAAACCTTCCTGCCGGCATCTGTGCCCATTTTCCGGAGGTTTTGGCTTATGCTGAAGATAAAGGGCTTCGACCGGATTATTACATGGCGTCACTTTATAATCTCATGCAGCCCGACCGTTCCCATGATGTAAATCCCACGGGTGAGCGTTTCGAGGACAGTGATATTCCGAAAATGTATGAAGTAATAAGACACCTATCCGCTCCAACTGTCGCACTGAAGATACTCGGTGCGGGACGCAGATGTGCAGATCAGGGGGAAGTAAAGAACGCCTTTATCGAGGCATTCACATCCATGAAACCCGGCGACGGAGTGCTTGTAGGTATGTTTGACAAATACATCGACCAGCCCCGACTTAATGCCGGGTATACATCAGAAGCAATAAGAATTGCCGAAAAGCGATCTCATTAATCAAAAAGGAGTAAATACCATGTCCAAGATCAAAGTCACAGTCTGGAATGAATTCAGACACGAAAAAACCGAGGAAAAGGTCAAAGAATTATACCCTAACGGTATGCACGCCGTCATCGCCGATTTTCTTTCCAAAAACGATGATCTCATCGTACGTACCGCAACACTTGACGATCCCGAGCAGGGTCTTCCCGATGAGCTTTTAAACGATACCGACGTTCTCATTTGGTGGGCACACCTCCATCATCCCGAGGTTTCCGATGAGCTGGCAGAAAAGATCAAGGATCGGGTTTATAACCACGGTATGGGCTTTATCGGACTCCATTCAGCCCATCATTCAAAGCCATTCCGTTCTATTGTAGGAACAAGCGGACATCTTTCCTGGGGCGAGGATCAGAGAGAAATCGTCTGGAATATCATGCCGCAGCATCCAATCGCTGCAGGAATTCCCGAATATTTCGAAATTCCCAAGGAAGAAATGTATGGTGAGCCCTTCCGCATCCCAACTCCCGACGATCTTATTTTCACAAGCTGGTATGAGGGTGGAAATATCTTCAGAAGCGGCGTTACATACTACCGCGGCGTAGGAAAGGTATTCTACTTCCAGCCCGGACACGAATCCAACCCGATTTTCTACGATAAAAATGTACAGAGAATCATCACAAATGCCGTTTACTGGGCAAAGCCAAACGAGATGATAATAGATCTTCCTATCACCTGCCCTCACCGTGAAAGGCCTATAGACGAGCTTGATGCGGCAAAAAACAAATAATAGCTTATGGGGTACCGTAAAACGGTACCCCATGATTTATGTTTTCTTTTTATTGGAGAATTCATCCTTGGCAAAAGTACGAAGCCTTGCCAGCGTATCCTTTATGAACGCCCTTGATTCAGCATCAAGAGAACGGTATTTTTTAATAAACTCTTTTGTGGTTTTGCCGTCGATCAAATCGCCAAGCTCGATGATGTCATCCTTGTCAATAAGCGACCATATTGTTTCGATAAAACGCTTTCTATCCTCGTTTTCAAGGGAAACGATCCATCTGTTAAGGGCGTTGTTTACCTTTTGACCGTTTACATCCCGTTCGGCATCAACAAAATCTCCGCCCATAACCTCCCAGTTGTAGGGGATATGCTGAATAGGACCGGCACCGCGGCTTGCAATTACCCGGTAATTTCCTTTACTTGAAAAGAGTGCGCCAACAATAGATGATCGGGGCAAAATCGAAAATACTCTTTCTATAATGGAATCATACCGCTCCGACTGTACCACCCGTTCATTGAATCCGGGACCGTCAAGATTGGTAATTCTGACAACTCTTTCAAGAATATCCTCGGAAGAAAATGTGCCTGCATATACAGCCAAATTTCCACCCTTTGAATGACCGGTAATTTCGATTTTTCCGTCGGTGATACCGGCAATTTTTTCGAGGTAGTTAGCCGCACTTTTCTGTGCCGGAAGCTCATCGCAGTAGGTCATCGTAAGGTCTTCTTTCCATCCGACAAGTGACCAGTCTGTGCCGCGAAAAACCACGACCGCTGTTGAATCCGGAAGAAAAACGGTCATCGCCGCAAACTGCTCTCCCACTTCCCTGTCAAGTTTATTTTCGCAGTACCCGATATTCATTTCGGAAAATCGGTGACATTTCATGACCGCCATCATAAGCTCCTCATCCAATTTGTGATGAAGCAGTTTTTCCCATTTTGCACCGCTGTCACGGACAACCTCGATTCGCTTAAGCTGCTTTTTGCAGGCTTCGGATAATGGAATCGGCTCCGTAATGTCAAAGTCTATATAAGCAAGCTCGGCAAAAATAAGTCTGTCCACATCACACAGCGGTGATGCGGTAACGGAGAGATCCCCTCTCCATTTTAAATAATCGAATATATCTGCCATTTATGCTCCTTTTGGGCATCAGATCAAGTATGTGTACCTTATATGTTCCTCAAAATCCAATCGGCCGCAAGGTCAGCCCATTTGCTCACATCGTCAAAATCCTTTGCAAGCCCCAGACCGTGACGTCCGTGAGGAAAAATGTGCATTTCAAAAGGAATTCCCATGTCCCTTAGCCTTTCGCCGAATATGAGGGAATTTTTTACATCAACACTGCCATCCTCGGATGTATGCCATAAAAACACTTTAGGTGTTTTCTCATTAATGCGGTTCTCAAGAGAGAACTCCGACTTTTGTGCTTCATATCTATCCCCGAGAAGATTTTTACCGCTGCCAACGTGGCCATAATCATCATCTACGGAAATTACCGGGTAACAAAGTACAGCACCGTTCGGTAAAGCGGAGAATTTATCAATATCATCCGCATTTTCACGGTTTGCTGTCACGTCTGGCAAGGTGATTGTGGATGCGGCAAGGTGACCGCCGGCAGAGAAGCCCAAAGTGACGATTTTACCCGCATCTATATTCCACTTGCCTGCATTGGCACGAAGGATTTTTACTGCTCTCTGCGCATCGGCAAGAGGTGCGGGATGACAGTTGGGCGACACACGGTACTCTACAACTACGGCGTTTATTCCGCGACTGTTAAAAAATTCCGCTATGGGACCACCCTCGTGAAGTGCACGGTGCCCGTAACCTCCGCCGGGATATATCACAACACAAGGCAGAGGCTTTTCACTGTCTATAAAGTAAGTGGTCATATAATTGGGAGTATCAGCTCCATCAGTATAATAAGGAATATTTCCCTCGTTCCAAAGTTCGATTTTCATATTCAGTATCTCCTTAATCGCTATCTCCAAAGGTGAGCTGTAATTTGTCGATGTCGTATTCCTCAAGAAGTGTGGGTGTTGCGGGGATTTTCGTCTTGCGGAACTTTTGGGCGTTTGCCACTTTGTCGGCAAAATTTGTATCAATGTGTGAAAGTTTCTGATTCTTTTTCAGATTCACTATCTGAACGCCCACCGAGCTTCTTGTGGTCTTTATGGGAACAAGCTCCGAACTTACATAAATCGCCTTGTGATTGTCCGTCACGAGCATTATATCCGTAGGTCCTTCCACATAGGCTGCCCCTGCAAGAGGCGAAGAATCTGCGTATGCGGCAGTCAGCTTACGGCGGTTAGTCTTTGTCTGATATGCCGAGATCGGCACGCGGACCCCCTTGCCGTTTTCAAAGGCGAAGAACATATATCCCTTGTCGGAATATTCCGTAAGCACAACTGCGGCAGCGAACTTTTCGCTCTCGTCAAAGCCCAGCTTTGCCGGGATATAGTCGCCGAGCGAGGATGCCTTTACCGAATCAAAATCGGCAATTCTCGCCTTGTAGCACTGTGCCTTGTCGGAGAAGAAAATAACCTCGGCGATGTTCTTAGTTTCCTTTGCGTACACGATTGTATCGCCATCCTTAAGCTTCTGTTCATCGCTTCCGCGAAGGGATTGCGGCGTAATCTTCTTGAAATAGCCATCCCTTGTAAGATAAACATGAACGGGATAGTCTTCAACTTCGCTTTCCGGCTCGTAAACTTCGATCTCGTCGGAATAAATAAGCTGGGTCATGCGAGGCTTTGCGTATTTTTTCTTGATTTCACGAAGCTCTGCGGCGATATGCTCTTTGACCTTCATGTCATCGCCGATCTTGCTTTCAAGCTCGGCAATATCCGCCTGCAAGGACTCGATTTCCTTGATTCTGTTGATGATATATTCGCGGTTAAGATTGCGGAGCTTTATTTCGGCAATGTACTCCGCCTGAATCTCGTCGATGCCAAAGCCTTCCATAAGGTTTGGTACAACATCCGCCTCAAGCTCTGTTTCACGGACGATTCTTATCGCCTTATCAATATCAAGAAG
>JAZRPJ010000027.1:0-3709 GCA_045649205.1 Candidatus Flemingiibacterium sp. | reverse complement strand
ATCAGAATACGGACACCCAGCTCCAAAATCAGCTCCGCTTCCGCTTCATCGGTCATGAACATATTAATGAGGAATTCACCGCCGAAGAAGAAGAGCGACATCAGGGGAATGGCAACCATAAAACCGATTCGCTGTGCGGATTTGCCGTAAATTATTGAAAAATCCGGACGCTTTTTGCCTAGATTCTGTCCAACAAGCGCAGATGCCGCAACGCTTAAACCTTCTCCGAAGCAGAAGGAGAGATTGACAATATTCATGCAGATTGTGTGAGTGGCAAAATCAAGGGTACTGAGTTCTGCTACAAGCTTTGCGGTAATGAAAAATCCAAATCGCATGAAAACCTGCTCCACCGCCGCAGAGCTTGAAATAGAGAGAATGGGGGAGAGCACGTCTTTTGAAAATTTAAACAAAGATTTGAAGTTAAGCTTGAGAAACCGCCCGGGTCTGAGAACGGAGAAGATAGACATTCCGCAGGCGACCATATTTCCGAGCATTGTCGCGATTGCCGCGCCGGCAACACCAAGCCGAGGGAAGAATAAAAGTCCGTTGATCAAAAGGGCGTTGAAGATACAGTTTACCACGTTAGCCGTCATGCTTGTAATCATGGAGATCCGTGTATTACCCGAACCGCGCTGTGCGGCGTTTATAATTAGGCTGACGGTGGTGAAAAACATACCGATCATCGTGATGCGGAAATAGATTATGGCATCGGCGATGGTATCGTCCTTGGCGCCGCTGAATATGAGAATAGGCTTCGCAAAAATCACCGCCGCCGTTATCACAACAAGGCCGATGACGATTCCAAGTGAAACTGCTTGCGCCATTGATCTGTTGGCATCCTCTTGTCTGCCCTCACCTTTACGTCTGCTGACAACGGCGGTGACACCGATGCTGAGAGCCAGGAAGATGGCGTAAAATATAAATCTCGGTTGGCTTGTAAGACCCACGGAGGCAACGGCGGTGTGACCGAGGGTACTTACCATTACGGAGTCAATAAAGTTTACAAGTCCGAGAAGGAAGGACTCCGCAACGGCGGGCCATGCCACCATGAGATATGTTTTGTAAAAATCGGAGGTTTTGTAACTGTCCTGAAGCTTCTGCTCCGGCTTTAACATGAAATCCGGGGCATATAGTCTGCGAAAGAAATTCATTGCTGCTGCCTTTTCTGTAGTTTATATTTTTTCTCTGAACTGACCGCTGTGGAGCTTGGCGTAAAGACCGCCGAGGGCGACAAGCTCGTCGTGAGTGCCCTTTTCGATAATGCTTCCGTCAGAAATGACGGCAATTTCGTCGGCATTCTTGATGGTGGAGAGTCTGTGGGCTACAACTATTGTGGTTCTGCCGCGGCAAAGCTCGTCGAGAGCTTCCTGGATCATGATCTCTGTGGTGTTATCAAGGGCAGAGGTCGCCTCGTCAAGAATGAGGATAGATGGATTCTTAAGGAACACTCTTGCGATTGAAAGACGCTGCTTCTGACCGCCGGAGAGGCGTACACCGCGCTCACCGATAATGGTTTCGTAGCCGTCCTCAAGGGTGGTTATAAAGTCGTGGATGTTGGCACGCTTTGCCGCTTCGATTACTTCCTCATCTGTAGCATCAAGTCTGCCATAGAGGATGTTGTCCTTGATGCTGGCGTTGAACAGGTATATATCTTGCTGAACGATGCCGATATTACGGCGCAGTGATTCTCTTGTGATGTCGCGGATGTTGACTCCGTCAATGAGAATATCGCCTCTTTCAACATCGTAGAAGTGCGGTATAAGGTGACAAATTGTGGTTTTTCCACCGCCGGAAGGCCCCACAAGGGCAAAGGTCTGACCCTTTTCTATGGTGAGGCTGACATCATTAAGGACATCATTTTCGCCGTCGTAAGCGAAGGATACACCACGAAGCTCGATCTTTCCTTCGGCTTTGTCGATGGAAACAGCGTTTACGCCATCCTTTTCCGGCTCTGCATCGATAATTTCGAGGAATCTTTCAAAGCCGGTAACACCGTTCTGATACTGCTCCATAAAGTTAATGAGGGTCATAACCGGGCCGATGAATACGCCAACGGATACCATAAATGTGGTGTAGTCACCAAGCTCGATTGCGCCTGCGTAGAGGAAGAAGCCGCCGGCTATAAGGACGATTACATTGAATACATCGGTGATAAAGGAGGTTCCGGAATGGAACTGTCCCATGGCCTTGTATGCTTTTCTGCGGGCATTTACAAATTCGTCGTTACCTTCTTCGAATTTTTCCTGCTCTTTGTCGCCGTTGGTGAAGGCTTTTGTGACACGGATTCCCGAAATACTGCTTTCAAGAGCAGCGTTTATCTTCGCCACAGACTGACGGCTTTCCTTGAATGCGGAGCGCATCTTTCCGCGAAGCGCAGTTGCGATGATAAGAAGGAAGGGAACTGCTATGAAAATAATCAGTGTCAGCCAGATATTAATGGTGGCAAGATAGATAAAAGCGGTTACCACCGATACGGATGAAATAAGAAGATTTTCCGGTCCGTGATGGGCAAGCTCGCTTATTTCCATAAGGTCGTTTGTCATACGGGACATGATTTTACCTGTTTCATTGTTGTCAAAATACTTGAATGGGAGCTTTTCGAGATGTTCGAACATATCGGAACGCATCTCTGCCTGCATACGCACGCCCATGACGTGGCCGTAGTACTGGATGAAGTAATTGAGCAGCATACGCACGAGATATAAAAGCAGAAGTACAATTCCGAAAAGTACGACCATGCGGTAATTCTTATTTGGAATAAGATCGTTGAGCATGGTTCTCGTAACCATGGGGTAAAAGATACCAACGAGCGCAACTACAAGCGAAGCCAGCATATCAAGAATAAATATGCCGAGATGAGGGCGATAGTAGGCGAAAAATCGTTTAAGCATTGTTGTTTTCTCCCTTTCTTAAATGGGGCGGTCTTCTTATGTCAAGCCCCTCTATCCATTTTTCTTCAAGCATACCGAGAATTCGGAAAAGCTCTTCCTTTTCCTCCTCGGTAAGGTCTGAAAAGAGTTCCTTTGCCATGTCGCTTCGTTCTTTTTCAAAAACCTCGGCGCGCTCGATTCCGGCATCTGTGAGGATAAGCTCAAGACTGCGCTTGTCGCCGGGACATTTTTGTCTGACAACATATCCGCCGGCCTCCACCTTTGAGATGATTTCGGAGAGGCTTCCGGGCTTTATATTCATTCTCTCAAGAAGTTCCTTCTGCTTCAGCGGACCTTCCCGTTTCAGCATAAGTAAAATGCGGTTTTGTGACATATTAAGCGGATATCTGTGGTAGAGAAGATGACCGCAGAAACGCATACGCATCATAAGTTCGATATCTTCCAGCATTTGTAAATAACTCCTTTCGGGGGCATTTGTAAGGTACCTAAACAATTATACTCCTATCGCCGGATTCTCGCAATAGAGAGGGGCAATTGTATACAAATTGTTTACAATTGCCCGTAGTCTATAAGCTTATAATTTCGTTTCGTATCTGTTCTTCTGTGAATCCGCATTCTTTCATTAATTCGGCGAGGCTTCCGTGAGGAATGAAGCCCGGAACATCGCGGATGTGGACCCTCACTCCCGATAGGAGCGGCAGAAGTCCGGCGGATATTTTTTCGCCGAGTCCGCCGACGGATATACCTTCGTCCAGAATATACAGAAGCTGACAGCTTTTTATAAGTGTCGATATCTCTTCAAAATCGAGGGGGAAGAC
>JAZRPJ010000026.1:0-18707 GCA_045649205.1 Candidatus Flemingiibacterium sp. | reverse complement strand
CTCAAAGAAGGCTTATAAAGAAGCTCAGAAGTACGGCGACGTTAAGCTCGTTGCTTCAAGTGAGGATAAGAACAATACATATATCCCCAAGCTTACCAAAGACGACTTCAGCCCTGTTGCAGACTACGTACATATCTGCTTCAACAACACCATCTACGGAACCAAGTGGAACTACATTCCCGATACCGGTGACGTTCCTCTGGTAGCTGATATGAGCTCCTGCATTATTTCCGAGCCTGTTGACGTTTCCAAGTTCGGTGTTATCTATGCAGGTGCACAGAAGAACATGGCTCCCGCAGGTCTTACTATCGTTATCATCCGTGAGGATCTTATGGGCAACGCAAGAGAGGATATTCCTGTAATGCTCGACTAT
Organism: Candidatus Flemingiibacterium sp.; assembly: GCA_045649205.1. GTDB lineage: Bacteria > Bacillota > Clostridia > Oscillospirales > CAG-272 > Flemingiibacterium. The sequence continues at coordinate 18,334 of JAZRPJ010000026.1, read as the reverse complement.
AAGACCATCGCTGATGCCGATTCTATGTATAACACCCCTCCTTGCTGGTGTATCTACGTTGCAAAGCTGGTTTACGAATGGATTCTTTCCATCGGCGGTCTTGAGGGAATGAAGGAGATCAACGAGAAGAAGTGTGCTGTTCTCTACGATTACCTCGACAGCCAGAACTATTATATCGCGCCCACCGAGAAGGAAGCACGTTCCATGATGAACGTAACCTTCGTTACCGGCGTTGAGGATCTCGACAAGAAATTCGCAAAGGAAGCGGATGCAGCCGGTCTTAAGAATCTTAAGGGTCACCGTTCCGTTGGCGGAATGAGAGCTTCCATCTACAACGCTATGCCTTACGAAGGTGTTGAAGCACTTGTAGCTTTCATGAAGAAATTCGCCGCTGAAAACCCCAAAGCCTAACCGAAAGGACACAACACAATGAAAAACATTCAGCTTCTCAATAAAATCGCAAAATGCGGCACCGCAATTTTCGATGAAAATTACGCAGTAGCCGATAACATCGAGAATCCCGACGCCATTATGGTCCGCTCCGCAGTAATGCACGATATGGAGTTCGGCTCCAACCTTAAGGCTATTGCAAGAGCCGGTGCCGGCGTCAACAATATTCCTCTCGACAAGTGCGCTGATCAGGGTATCGTAGTATTCAATACCCCCGGTGCTAACGCAAACGGCGTTAAAGAAGCAGCACTCTGCGGCATGCTTCTCGCTTGCCGCGATATCGTAGGCGGTATCAACTGGGTGCAGACCGCAAAGGATGACCCCAACGTGGCAAAGCTTGTTGAAAAGGAAAAATCCAAGTTCGCAGGTATCGAAATTAAGGGCAAGACTCTTGGTATCATCGGTCTTGGCGCAATCGGCGGCCCTCTCGCAAATGCCGCTGTTGCTCTCGGAATGGAAGTCCTGGGATGCGACCCCTACATTTCCGTTGAGGCTGCATGGAATCTTTCCCGTGCGGTACACAAGGTGAACACAAGAGAGGATATCTTCAAGAACTCCGATATCATCTCTATCCATACTCCTCTTATTGACAATCCCGATCCCTCCGTCGCCACCAAATATATGATCAACAAAGATACCCTGGCAATGATGAAGGACGGCGTTATCATTCTTAACTTCGCCCGTGACGCTCTCGTTAACGACGACGACATGGAAGCAGCACTCAAGTCCGGCAAGGTAAGACGTTATGTAACCGACTTCCCGAACGCACGCACGGCGGGCATGGAAGGCGTAATCGCAATCCCTCACCTGGGTGCATCCACTGAAGAATCCGAAGACAACTGTGCTGTTATGGCGGCAAAGCAGCTTCGTGAGTACCTTGAAAACGGCAACATTGTGAACAGCGTAAACTACCCCAATGTTTCAATGCCTCACAACGGCGACCTTCGTGTCTGCGTACTTCACAAGAACGTACCTAACATGATCTCCCAGATTTCCACCGCTGTTTCTGCAAAGAGCATTAACATCGAAAACATGGTAAACCGCTCCAAGAAGGATTATGCGTACACCATCGTTGAAATCGTCGGTCAGGTTGACGATGCGACAATCGCCGCTATCGTAGCTGAAATCGAAAATCTTGAGGGAACTATCAAGGTTAATATAATCAAGTAATAATAAAAATGCCGCATCCGCTGAAAAGGCGGCGTGCGGCATTTTTGTCCATTAGGAGAAAGTTTCATGAAATACGATATAAATAATCTTCCACGGGAAATACTAACAAAATCCAAGATAACAAATTCCATTCACTGCCAAGGCATCGCCACCGATGGCGATTTTATGTATTATTCTTTTACCACAAATCTCTTAAAAACCGATATGCAGGGAAATTTCGTCGGGGCAGCTGCAGGCCTTACCGGTCATCTTGGCTGTATAGCTTATAACGATGCAGACGGATGCGTGTATGCATCCCTTGAATATAAGAATGACGTTATCGGTCAGGGAATCCGCGACGAGCTTGGGATTTCCGGAAAATGCGCCGAAGCTTTCTATATTGCGAGAATTGATGTATCAAAGATAACCGGCGAGGTTGATGCCATCGAAAGCGGAGCACTTACTCTCCTTCGCTTAAACGACGTTTGCGAGGACTATGCAAATGACCACAGATACGGCTGTGCCGGCATCGACGGAATAACATTCATTCCGGACAGAAACGGTAAAAGAGCTGTTGCTGTTGCCTACGGTGTATATCTGGGTGACAACGACGACCAGGTGATCCTCACCTTTGATTTTGACAGAATATCGGATAAATTCGAAAAAACAGTCCCCGGAAGCGACACACGAGGCGGTATCTGGGCGGATGAAAAGCTCTTTGTCCATACCGGAAACACTAACTTCGGAATCCAGAATCTGGAGTATGACGCACATACAGGCTGCCTTATCGCAGCCGTGTATCCCGGAGAAAGTGAAATATATCCCAACAGACGAATGTATTTTATTGATCTTTGCGCCCCAGAATATGAAGAGAAGGGCAAAACATATCTCCCCATTGCAAAGCGAGGGCTTCCCCATGAATCCGGCGTATACGGCAGTGATTTCACTCTCGGTGCTTACGGTACTATCTCCCTTGGCAACGGCTATTACTATTTTGCTGATCACAAGTGGGACGGCAGCTCATGCCAAGCAGAGGTAACGCTCCACCGCCTTATCGGCGACGGCGATTTTGAACGAGTAAATTAAGAAAGGATCTAACGTGAAAAATAATTTTTCACGCGGGTTTTGTGGCTTTCTTTGCGCTTCACGCAAAGATTTTGCTTCGCAAAACCATCCCCAGATTCCCATGCGATGAAGAACATCGCATAGAAAGGTAGGCTTTTGTACCGAAAGCCTTGGTAATTAATATGTCAAATATATGGCACGATATTTCACCAAAACGAATCAATCCCCAGGATTTTGTCTGCGTAGTTGAAATTTCCAAAGGAAGCAAGAAAAAGTATGAGCTTGATAAAGAAACGGGTCTTATTATGCTTGACCGAATCCTTTATACATCAACTCACTATCCTGCTAACTACGGCTTCATTCCGAGGACTTACGGCGATGACCAGGACCCTCTCGATGTACTTCTTCTCTGCTCGGAAGCCATTGAGCCGCTGACCCTTGTGCGTGCGTATCCCATCGGAGTCATCTCCATGATAGACAATGGCAGAAGCGACGAAAAGATTATAGCAATCCCCTTCTCCGACCCCACATACAATCATTACGACAGTATCGACCAGCTTCCCAGCCACATTTTCGAGGAAATGCGTCATTTCTTCAAAGTTTATAAAAACCTTGAGGGTAAGGAAACCGCAGTTAACGAAGTTGCTGGTAGAGATGCCGCGGTAAAAATCATAAGCGATGCTATTAACAATTATGTAGAGATTTTCTGCAAATAATAAACACTAACACTATCCCCCGAGCATATGGTGGCTCGGGGGATAATTATATTTACAGTAAAAGCTCATCAAGCTTAATAATGTCACCTGCGCCCATGACAATGAGCATATCCCCATCCTGTAAATTGGCGCGGAGATATTCTGCGATTTTTTCATTTGACGGGAGATAAACCGCCCCCGGGGTGACAGCCGCCAACTTTTCGGAGCTTACCCCGAAGGTGTTCTTTTCTCGTGCAGCGTAGATGTCGGCAAGAATCAGATTTACGCCATCAAAGGATTCCGAAAATTCATTGAAAAGCTCATGTGTACGGGAGTAGGTATGGGGCTGGAATACCACAAAAACTCGCCGGTATCCGCATTTAAGTGCACCGCGCACCGTCGCCTTTATCTCGGTGGGATGATGGGCATAATCATCGTACAGCGGCACCTTTACCCCATCCGCAAGCCCCGATACGTATCCACGAAGCTCCATGCGGCGTTTTGCGCCGGTAAATTCTTCAAGCCCCTTCGCAATGGCATCGGGATGCACATGGCATATATGGGCAGCGGCAGTGGTTGCAAGGGCGTTCATTATGTTATGCTCACCGGACACGCCGAGTTTTGCATGGAGGAAAAATTCGCCGTTTTTGATTATATCAAATTCCGCTTTGCCCCCATTGTAGACTATGTTTTCGGGGCGAAAATCTGCATCTTCCGAGTAACCGAAACGGACAATTCTGCCCTTGTACCCTTCGCAGGCAAGGCGTACATTTCCGTTGTCCGCATTGACTATCGCATAACCATCCCCGGCAATTGATAAATAATTTTTAAATGAAGCTATGATCTGAGAAATATCGTGGAAATAATCCGGGTGGTCCATGTCAATATTCAATACAACAGCTATGTTCGGGGTAAAGGACAAAAATGAATCCTGATATTCACAGGCTTCCATGATGAAGCTGTCACCTTTTCCGATCTTATATGCGCCGCCGAGCGCCTCAAGCTCTGCACCAAGTACCACTGTAGGGTCAAGCTCTGCGGCAAGGAAAATATGAGCAAGCATAGAAGTCGCCGTGCTTTTTCCGTGCATACCGGAAATACCGATGCGGTTTTTATAAGAACTCATAAGCCAACCGAGAAAATCCGCACGGTAAATGCAGAATTTATCGCCCCGTCTGTCATATTCAAGAGCAGGTGCAAGCTCCTCATTGTCGGGGGCAATGGCGGCTGTATATATAATTACATCGTAGTCTTCGATATGTGCCGGCGAAAGCTCATAATATATCTCTGCCCCATCAGCCTCCAACACCTTCGTGAGGTGGGAAGGGGTCCGGTCGTATCCGCCTACTCGAAGCCCCATTGACAAAGCTATATGGGCAAGAGAGGACATACTGATTCCGCCGATACCTATGAAATAAACCGAGCGTTTCTCGGCAAAAATTCGGTCAAGGTCCGATTTTTTATAACTTGTATACATGAAATCTCTCCGAAACTTGTTTATTTACTATATTATACCATATGAGATAAAAAAATAAAAGTCTTTTCAGGTAATATTGCAGAAAAATTAATTTTTTCTTTTAAATTCACAGAAGATATAAATAACCTTCATAAAAATATTGCTTTACCGCCGTATAAATTTCAAAAAATCCTTGCATAATTTTCATATTTTTGTTGTATAATAATTACATGAGTCAAACACGGCTCTGCAAGGCAAACGACAAATATAAGCCCAACAACATAGTGCGAGGTTTACTTGCCAAGGGCAAAAAACGGAGGAGAAAAATGGTTATCACAGATATTAAAGTTCGTAAGTTTTTTGAAGAAGGTCCCATGAAGGCTATTGTTTCCGTAACCTTTGACGGTCAGCTCGCAGTGCACGACATCAAGGTTATCAACGCAAGAGATAAGTTTTTCATCGTAATGCCCAGCAGAAAGAATCCCGATAATACTTACCGTGACATCGTTCACCCCATCAATGCCGCTTTCAGAGCGACTCTTGAAGATGCAGTTATTGATGCGTACAACTCCGAGCTTGCTGCCGCTGCGGCTATGGCAAGTGAAACCACAGAAGAAGCCGCTGCAGGTGAAGCTGAATAATCCTTGCCGTAACCAAAAATCAATGGGTAAGTCATCTAAGACTTATCCATTTTTTCGTTAAAAACCGGGAGAAGCAACCCAACCGTGTCAGGTGCTTCTCCCGCAAATTATTATCGTTCAGGCAGATATTTTATCGGATTCACCGTACTGCCGTTTATGCGTATTTCAAAGTGAAGATGGGTTCCGTAAGCAACGCCGGTGTTGCCCATGGTTCCAATCTCCTGCCCCTGGAATACCTTATCGCCTATATTAACTGACATTGTGTCAAGATGAGCGTATACCGTAACCTTATCGCCGTGCTGGATTCTGATGCTGTTGCCGTAAGATGGCGTACAGCCAACCCAAACGACCTCCCCACCGTCAGCAGCCCATATGGGTGATCCCACATTATCGGGCATATCAATTCCGAGATGGAAGTCCGGTCTTCCGTTGAGGTCACGCCATCCGTAATAGGAAGAAACACCTTTGGGTGCCTCACAAGGCCAGATAAACGTGCCCGTAGGTACAGCGGCAGGCTTCACGCGAGTTCCTACCGTCACCTCTTTGGGAACTGCAGGTACAAGGATCGTTTCCGATATAACATTACGGGATATAACATCACCGCTCTCATCATACAGAACTTCATATTCAACGATCTTTCTTCCGTTGGAGCCCTCTGCAGTTACGATTTCCGTACCTTCATACAGAGATGCATCCTCGGTGTAAACAGTGTCAAAGAATATGATCTCATTTACCACCTGTGTATTTACAAAGCTGTAATTAAGTGTCAGAGGGCTGTTTTCCGAAGCAATAAGATCAACAGTCCCGAGTCCGTCACCCACTGCAGGCACAGCCGCGTCGAATGCGCCGATTTTAACATTCTGAATTTTGTTATTCTGTGCCGCATAGGTAGCGGCAAGCTCTGCCCTCTGTTCTTCAGCAAGGGGATTCAGAAGAATATTGATTTCGTCAAGGCTTTTAAGTGAGGATTTGGTGCAGAGCTGTTTTTCGATCTTAAGTCTGTTCGAAAACTTCACCTGGCTAAGCCCCTTCGGTGCCGATTCCACAAGTTCTTCCTCAATTGCACCAAGAATACTCAAAAGCTCATAGCCGCTCTCGTTTGCGGCGGCATGAACGCCGTCAACGTAAAGCATATACGCTTCACAGAAATCGTCCTCCAAATAGGACCAAAGTATTTCTCCCAAGGCGTCCTCGGTGAGGTATTTGGTACTATTGGTCATATCAAAGCTATAGGTGACTACATTGTCCGCTGTGTAACCCTCGCCTGCTGCACTGTAGATTTTGCGATCCACCTCGGCGGCAGCATTTATCACCGTGCTCACACTGTCTATATATCCGTGGGGCTGCCCATTGACAGCAACTTTTACCGCAATGTCCGATGAACATACAAAGCCTATGTAAGCTGCAGTTATTATCAAAGCAAGAGTTGCAAGTATCGCCAACAGTTGACTTTTTACAAAGCCGCCTGCCGAGCGAAAACAACTTTTCAAATTATGCATAAAATTCTCCGTTCTTGAGTTAAGGGAGTACGCACAAGGCAACTGTCCTTTTGCGCATACTACTATATTATACCTCATTTTCCGCATAAAATCAAGCAACTTTTACTCTTTTTGTGAATCTTGCACATGGTTTCCTACACAGTTCGACTTTCAAACCAAGGAATACATAACGATTTTTTTAATATTTCTCCAAGTTTATTAAAATAAATGCCGCTCACAAGGGGTACCTTCCATAAAGCAGGTTTGACCTACCGAAAAAACAAAAGGGGTACGATCAATTTTGTTCGTACTCCTTTTCACATGCCTTGCCTGCAAAGTATAGTGTGTTAGATCTTTTGGTGTACTGTCAGGCGGTAATGGGCCTCCCTTGTGTAAAGGGAGGTGGCACGGCTTGCCGTGACGGAGGGATTGTAAAATGTTAGATTTGCACTCAAAACAATCCCTCAGCCGCCTTCGGCGTCAGCTTCCTTTACACAAGGGAGCCTTTTTTATGCTCATCTATGCCGTGTCAATTTTCTTGACAACCACTGACTTAATTAAAGACATCCATTCTATGTCAAAAGTAACGCAAAGGCACTTTTGACATTGGCATATCAAAAGCCTATGCGATTACCTTCCGGGAGGTAGAAAAAGCCTCCCTTGTGTAAAGGGAGGTGGATTGCGAAGCAAGACGGAGGGATTGTAAAAGTTAGTTTTTAGCACGAAACAATCCCTCACCGCCTACGGCGGAGCTCCCTTTACACAAGGGAGCCTTGAGCTTGTGCGGATTTTTTACATAGCAAAATAGATATAATTTTGTTGTAGTCCTTAATTAAGACTTACGAAGCACTGCTTTTGCGGACACAAAAGCAACTCCACACGTTACAGTGTTATTCTAAATTATTTTTAATTTTATTATTAAAAAAACTAACGTAAACATCAAATGCGCTGTTTTCAACGAGATCAATAAATTTTAATGCTTTCTCGCGTTCTTTGATAGCTTCCGCTTTCATTCCTTGCGACTCATAATATTCTGCAAGCTTTTCCATCATTTGAATAAGATTTTCAAAGGAGATCCATTTTTGCTTTTCTGCTGCTTCGTATTTAGGTTTGCCTTCCAAGAGGTATGCCATTTCTGTAAGCTTAGTAAAATAAATCTCCGGTATTTGCTCAATAGCCGCTTCTGCACTTTTCAAATCGCCTTTAACCTTATATGCATACGCAAGAAATCTTAATGCATCGTACTTAATATCAGCTTGATTTGTTTTCTCAATCAAGGAACTTGCTATTGAAATTGTCTCGTCCGGATCTTTTGTGTAATTCAATACATACAAAAGATTGTTGAGCAAAACCTCGTTATCGGGATATTTTTTCAGACCTTCTTCAAGAATATATCTGCTTTTCGGTGGATCTGACTCTCTGAATTTGTATGCCTCATTTACAATGGAGTCGATGGCAGACTCAATTTCTTTCAGATTGAATTCAAACAATTCATCCATTGAAACACCCAAATAGCTCGCCAATATGGGAGCGAGTGTAATATCGGGCAAAGCAATACCATTTTCCCATTTGCTTACGGCTTGAAAAGAAATTCCTATGCTGTTAGCGAGTTGTTCCTGTGTAATCCCTCTTTGCTTTCGTAATTCTTTAATTTTATTTCCAATATTCATGTTGTACACCTCCAAATAATCAAGACGGCGCCTATCTTGTGATGTAATTATACCACAGGATGTCTATTTGTTCAATAACCGCCTAAACGACCTTACTCAACTCACGGTTGAAAAAAGCACCATCTACATAGATGATGCTTTTTCTGCTTTATCGCAGGTACACCAAGAGCGGCTTTTTGTTACTATTTGTCACTGTCACCACGGTGCATATCACCGGAGGTAAATTTTATTGCACGCTCCACTGCATCCTTGGCATTTCCCCAAGGCTCGGCATCATAGCGGTAATCGAACTTTTTACAGAACCAGCTCACGTCCTCACGAAGTGAATCGAAATAATTTCCGACCACCTCCGAAAGCTCCTTGTAAAAATCGGAGTAGAGCTTCTTTGGAAGTCCCTTTTTGCCGTATTCGGCGAACATACGGTAGTGCGGTAGGCATATGTATGGCTGTCCACGCAGCTTGCGCCTGAAGTCAGAATCCTTTTCCCACAAAAGTACAGCAGTTGCCATCATCTTGTCAAAGGAAAATTCAATTCGCGAGCAGACGTAGCAGGTTTCCTCGAGCTTTGCGAAACGCTTCATTGGATCGGCGCCAATGGCGGCAAGTCCGTGCTTGTCCGTCTGACGGCGAAGCTCATCGAGATGACTTTCAAGCATAAGTGCCATTCCAAGGCGATTTTTTCTTGTAAACATCATATCGTAGTGAGTCTTGCAAAAGCCCAGCTCGTTGGTCTTTATGCGCACGTCCGGCTCCATCATTGACGCACCGAGAATAAGGTCAAGCTCATTTTCTTCAAGCTTGTTGTACAGCGCACAGAAGGGACATCCGCAGGCATGATCAGCCTCGGAGGCTTCAAAGGCTTCGTTGACGGGTATTGTATAAATTTTTTCCATAATCTTCTCCCATGTAATACTTGACTTATTAATATTATACTGTTATAATTGAAATAAAGCAATAGTTTATCGGAAATTTTTTGGAGAAATATGAAATGAATTTACAATTAGAAAAAAATCAGCTTAAAATCACCCCGATTTCCGAGGATATCATCCGTGTGGACGGGCTGACAAACTTCAGGATAGAGCAAATATTCGACTGCGGTCAGTGCTTTCGCTTCGATCCCACCGAAAATCCTGTACATAGGGTTGAATTTGAAGGAATCGCCCACGGGAAATATATTAAATTCGGGCAAGATTCCCCCAATTCCATGACAATTTACAACGCCATCGCCGAGGATTTTGATAATATATGGAAGCATTATCTGGCTCTTGACGAGGATTATTCCCTCCTTCGCGCCGACATCAAGGAAAATTTCACAGCAGCCGCCGGCGGTAAAGATACCGTGATGGAAAAGGCAATGGAATACGGCGACGGCATTCGCATTCTCCGTCAGGATCCATGGGAAACTGTTTGCTCCTTTATCGTGTCCCAGAACAACAATATCCCGAGAATCAAAAAAATTATCGCCGCTATGAGTGAAGCATACGGTGAGCCGATTGAATACGGCGGTAAGGTATACCATGCTTTCCCAACAGCGAAAGCTCTCGCCGACGCGGGAGAAGCGGCAATATTCGCGCTGCGCACCGGATTTCGCGCCAAGTACATACACGACGCCGCAGTCAAAGCGGCAAGCGGTGAGCTTGATTTTGACGAAATTTTCGTAGCTGACCCTCACCGTGCAGAGGAGCTTCTCTGCGCGGTCAAGGGTGTCGGCCCCAAAGTCGCCGCCTGCGCTATGCTTTTCGGCTTTAATAAGACAGAGGCATTTCCCATAGACGTATGGATAAAGCGTGTGCTGGCAAAATATTACCCCGACGGCCTTGACATTTCCGCACTCGGGAAATATGCCGGTGTCGCACAGCAGTATCTATTCTACTACGAGCGGTACAATGGCAACAAATGAAAATAAAGGAGGGGCTTCTCGCACCTCCTTTGCTTTTTGTAGAATGACCGCACAATCAAACACTGTGCGGTCATTCTTAATTCAATTATGTATTAGTGAACGATGCAGCGCTCGGTGTCCTTATCAAAGATATGGAGTCTGGAAATGTCAAGAGCAACCTTGATGGAGTCGCCTGCTCTTGCACTGGAGCGAGAGGATACACGAGCGGTAAGGTTCTGTTCCTCGCCTGCAGAGAGGTAAAGGAAGATTTCGTTACCCATAAGCTCGGTAACGTCAACGTCGCAGGAGATTACGCTCTCAGCCATGCTGGAGAGGTACATGGGTTCATCGTGGATGCACTCGGGACGAAGACCCGCGATAACTTCCTTGCCGATGTAAGCCTGAAGAGCCTCGTTGTTTGCCTTTTCATTAGGAAGCTTGATGGAGTTGCCTGCGAATTCGATATAAATACCGTCGGGCTTCTTAGCAAGCTTTGCATCGATGAAGTTCATCTGAGGTGTGCCGATAAAGCCTGCAACGAAGATGTTGCAAGGATATTCGTAAAGGTTCTGAGGAGAGTCTACCTGCTGGATAAGACCGTCCTTCATAACTACGATTCTGGTCGCCATGGTCATAGCCTCGACCTGGTCGTGAGTTACGTAGATAAATGTAGTACCGAGTCTCTTGTGGAGCTTGGTAAGCTCGGTTCTCATGGCAGCACGGAGCTTTGCGTCGAGGTTGGAGAGCGGTTCGTCGAGAAGGAAGACCTTCGGGTCACGGACGATTGCACGACCGAGCGCAACACGCTGCTTCTGACCGCCGGAGAGAGCCTTCGGCTTCCTGTCAAGAAGGTGGGTGATGTCAAGAATACGAGCTGCTTCTTCAACTTTTCTCTTGATTTCTTCCTTGGGAACCTTACGGAGCTTAAGGCCGAATGCCATGTTATCGAACACGGACATGTGAGGATAAAGCGCGTAGTTCTGGAACACCATCGCGATATCTCTGTCCTTAGGAGCAACGTCGTTAACTAACTTGTCGCCGATGAAGAGTTCACCCTCGGTGATTTCTTCAAGACCTGCGATCATACGAAGGGTTGTGGACTTACCGCAACCGGAAGGACCAACGAAGATGATAAATTCCTTATCCTTGATCTCAAGGCAGAAATCGGATACGGCAGTAACGCCGCCGGGATACTTCTTGTAAATATGCTTTAAAGATAAGCTTGCCATTTTTAAAATTTCCTCCTGAAATATTATGATTGAACGGCGATTTTTCGCCGAGTCTAAACAGACTATCTCAACATACAATATTGTACCAAATTTTTTCACAAAATGGTAGAGCTTTTTTTCCCAAACTTTCTATCACATATTTGTGACCTATGCACAATTAAATGCAGATTTTCCCTGTGGGGAAGCTCTCTATTTAAAAGTATTTTTTAATAAATTAAAATTCAACCGTTAATCGGTAGCTTTTGCACCTATTAAATCGCCGTTAATGTAGTGTTCTCCATCCTCGATGTTTATGATGTAATCTCTTGACATATTGCATTTTTCCATGCACACAACACCTTTGGCGAGATTGCAGGCAACCGCGTCCACCTCGGATTCCGGTGAAAGATATATATTTACTATCTTTTGGGAGCCGACTGCGTTAAAATAATCAATGACTCCGCTAAGCCCGTTTATATCCGATACAAACGAAGCTACCCCCGAAAGAGAAAATCCGTCCCAATTGTTTATTATATTGAGCGAAGGACGGGACGACGAGAACTCATAGCTCCCGCGGGGAAAATTAATAAGCTCTATGTATGAGGTTTCTGCCTCGCCGATAATATTTACTTCCGCCTCTTTTAAATCAAGCTTGATCGTGCTGATTCCGTCTTTGCTGTAATCGTACACAAAAACCATGTCTTCATCTGCTTTTTGCGAAAGGGCTACTCCTTCGGTTTCAGCCAGATCCTTTGCAAGCCCCGCGGTGATAACACCGGCTGCTATCAACACCACTGAAACTATTAAAAATATTATTGATGTAGGTTTCATTGCTTCGCGCACTCCCTTCTCGCATGATTAAAGAGCTGTTTCAATTTTTTCAGAGTAAACCTGAAAAGCTTTCCTACGAGTTTAATGACCCAAGGCAGCAGACGCAGGGCGAAATTGTAAATAAGTATGGCGGCAAGCATAGTCACGCCCGTTGAAATAATACCAAGGGCGATATTGTATATTCCCATAGAAAAGGTTTCCGGCGAAAGCACTTCTATGATACCGTATATGATTCCCATAAGTGCGGCAGCACTTCCGGCCGCAACTACCGCAACCATAGCCGCAATTGAGGCTCCGATAAGCAATCCCAGCGCTGCCCACGCCGAAACGAAAAGGGACAGGCCCACAATTAAAAGCGCGATCCAAACAGGAGAGCTTACGCCGAACAATACCCAAAAGAGCTTACTGTTCGGTATAGGCTGCTCTTCAACGTAATCGGGAAGACGGCTTGACGGTGCGTCATCTGCGAGAATCTCCTGAAAATCGCCGTCCAAATCAAATTCTTCCGGCAGCTCTTCCGCATAATCGGGAACCCCATTCTGCTCGCCGCGTCCGTACTCGGATTCGTCGCCCAGATAATCGCTGTACTCTGCGTCGTATTCGGAGAGCGGCGGCTGAATTGCCGGAGCGATTTCGCCGACTACCGTATCTACAGTTTGTGTCTGCTCGGCAGGAACCGGCTCTTCTTTGACCGCGTGAGGAAGAATATCGATCTTTGCAGTAGCCTCTTTTTGTGCTTCATCAATAATTTCGTCAATTACCGCGTCTATTGTCACCGTCCGCTCTTCGTTGTTCTCCGGGGATTCGAATAATATTTCCGGTGGGATAGAATTTTCTGTGGTGGGCGCATCATTTGGCGTCAATTCCGACTCTGTACCTTCTGCTTCGGACTCCTCCACATCTTCTGAGCTTTCCGGCCTTTCCACTCCATCGGGGTTATTTCTGTCTTTAATCTGGGCGGCAATTCCATCTGCCATTAGATCCACTTTGTCAAGCTCTGTATTCTCCGGCGAATCCTTCGCCAATATATCATAGAATCTGTCGTTCAGATAAAATGCGGCGTCTTCATCCGAAACGCCCCGTTCATGCAGGGCAAGCCGCAGTTTATCCATAAAAAGCTGCCTATCTGTCATAGTCTTAAAACCTCCGATTTAAAATTTATTGGGGTTTAATAAAAATTTTCAAATTATATCTTCAATTTGCCACGGTTTTGTGGTATAATGTTATGTAATTGAACAGACTTAATATCTCTCTAATAATATTGTATCAAAAAAGGAAGAAAAAATCAATATGAGAATGCGAAAAAAAAAGCACGGAGCGGAAAGAATCAGCGCGTGTTCCGATATTATCATTGAAAATACGGTAATTAATGACGAAAATCTGCCCGTTATCTTCAAAAATGATGTAAAGAAGCCGCTGTATCTTGAAATCGGATGCGGAAAAGGTTCATTTGTTTGCGGACTTGCCGCAAAAGAACCGGATGTAAATATCATTGCCCTTGAGAGGATCGCCGATGTCGCCATGCTTGCCATGGAAAAATGCAAGGCAGCCGAGCTTACCAATGTGCGCTTTATTGTGGGCGACGTGGCAAAGCTGTGGGATATTTTCAGCGATGGCTCGGTAGATAGGATCTATCTTAACTTCTCCGACCCCTGGCCAAAGGCAGGTCATGCGAAACGCAGACTTACCCACAGAAATTTTCTCGCTCAATACCTCAGGATACTTAAGCCCGACGGCGCCATATTTTTCAAGACCGACAACCGTGGCCTTTTCGATTTTTCTTTAGAAGAATTCGCCGCAATGGACTTCCGGCTTGAAAATCTTACTTATGACCTTCACAACAGTGAATGGGCAGAGGGGAATATTATGACCGAATACGAGAAAAACTTCTCGGAAAAAGGCTTCTCCATCAACCGCGTAGAAGCCTACAGAAAATAGCCGTTACTTATAAAGACGTAAAAATCACTGTTTTGTTCCGGGATTTCGCTAAAAATCCCATTTTCCGAAAATATTTTTTTGAAAGGCGTGATAAGATCCGTGAAGATAAAACGTGCATCAAAAAAAGCAGCCGCCGTCCTCATTTGCGCTCTTGTTTTACTGTCGGTAATTTCATGCTCCGACAGCGGTGCCGGCGAAGACGAAACTTCGCAAAATGCCGACACATCCACAGAGCAAAATGCCGGCACGGATACTGCGCAGTCACCCGATAGAGATGAACCGATAAGCTCCGCCGATGAGGCAAGAAACCGTCTGGAAGCTCTTTTCAGCCGCGACATGAAGGGTGAAACATTCTTCATAGCAACAGCGGATGACATCACAGTCTGCCCCTTCGACGAAAGTGATGACAAGGTTATCATGTCAAGAGCCGACAGCCGCGATGCCGTTGCGGAAAAATATAATGTTTCCATCATCACTGTAAAGCAGACTCCGGCAGAAATTTTTGAAGCGGCAAAAAATGCTGTGGAATCGGGTATGTACTACGCCGATCTTTTGGCAATCCCGAACTCCGAGCTGGGTAGATTCTACGCCGCCGGACTCCTCGCCAATATGAATAGCCTGCCCCACACCGATTACTCCGCCGATTATTATCACGGCAGCATGATAAATACCACCACGGTGGGTAATGAAATTTACGGAGTATTCGGAGCAGCAAGCTTCAATCCGGATTATCTGTGCGCGGTATATTTTAACAAAGATATCGCCGAAAGATGTATAAGCGAAAACTTATATGACCTTGTCCGTGAGGGAGAATGGACCTTTGACAAGTTTGCGGAAATTAATCTCGCCGCAGAGGCAGCCGACGGCAACATCTTCGGTCACAGTTCACCTCTCGGAAAGGATCTCTATTTAGAAAGAGCAATCGCCGCCTTCGGAATAGATTATGTCGATAACAGTTTCGGCAAAGTACCGGAGCTCACCTTCTTTGAGGGCGATGAGGTCGAAAATCCGATGATAACAAGGGCAAACTCTGCTGTGGATACTCTTTACCGGCTGTTTTACACCGACAAGACCTTTGCAGAGCTGTCAGCTGAAAATGCACAGTCTTATTTTATCGACGGTGCAGTTTTATTCAGTGTGAACACTCTCGATTTTGCCACATGGATAAGTGACTGTCCGGTAAATTGGGGACTGCTTCCCATGCCGAAGTATGATATGGGATCGGAGTATATTTCTCCCATTCCCAAGGATGCCCCCGTTTTCTGCGTACTGAAAAATACGCCGAACTACGAGGCTTCAGGTCTTATTTTGGAAGGGCTCAATGTTGCTGCATATGACTATACCCTCGAAACATATATTGAAAACAGGATCCACTATCATCTCCGTGACAGTGATTCCATCGAAATGCTGCGGCTGATCTGCGATAACCCATACTCCGATTTTGCCTCTATGTATGCTTCCGGCTTCAAAAATCTCGACAATGCCACCTATAAGGCTGTGCTCGGCGGCATCACTACCCGTTCAACTCTGAAAAATCTGTACAAACAGTACCGCTATTACGCTAATACGTCGCTTGAAAAAGGTGTAACTGTGTACACGCAATAAATGTAAGCGTCATATTTTCTCCCAATTTATGCAGAAAGGCTCTTAATTTTTTCGCCGTAATGTATTACAATTATGGTAATGAAAATTTCACCATGTGTATTGCGCCCATCACGGCGGCAAAGAAGATCAGCATGCTTGTAAGCGGCAGGGGTAAGCATAAGGTTCTCCGCGAAATGCTCGATGGCGCTCTTACTACCTCTAATCCCGATACACTTCTCAATCTTCATCCCGATGTATATGTCTTCTGCGATGAAGAAGCATACAACGGCTAATAAAAAATCAAGGGCGGTGGATAACACCGTCCCCTATTACTTAATATCTCGTTTTTGTTATTACAACCTCGGAGTTGTAATGCTTTATTACCTTTAAAGTCTTTTCGGTCGCCTCAAAGAAAAGTGCGCACTCTTTTCCGTCCTCGTTGAAGATACCGAAGTATATGTCGGGACTGTCCATTGAGGACACGCCGTATACTCGATTTTCCTCGGGAATCTTATCGGCATAAACTCGGTATTCGCCGCTGTACGGCGCGATCTTGGTCATACCGCTGACTCTTGTTTTGCAGAGGAGGCGCATATTTTTGTCGCCGTAAATCTTCATCATCCTCATCTCGCCGTCAACAATGATATATTCGTACTCAATCTGCGTGTACCGCCAGGTGAAGAATGAAATGATCCAGATAAGTACCGGCAAAATAGCGATGAGCATGGGTATTTTCAGGCTAAAAAATACGCCGAGAAACGTACAGCAGTAAAGCACCGCAAAAAGTATATACCCGAGGATGAGGGCTATTTTCATAAGCCGTGTTTTCTTATTTCCCTTTTCGCGCACATCGTAATTGACAAAGCTATTTGCATTATCGCCCATATCAGCCGGGCGCACATATTTTTCAAGCTTATTTTTAATCATGGCTTCCCCCAAAAATGATTCTCACTGAATTATATCACATAAAATAAAAAAAGTCAAGTCCGCTTACATACAAGGCGGCAGAACGGAGATTAAAATGTCATATAAACTCGCCATATTCGACCTTGACGGCACAATTCTCGATACCCTCGATGACCTTGCCGATTCCACAAATTTTGCCCTCGCCGCACATAATTTCCCCACCCGCACAAAAGAGGAGATCCGCCGTTTTGTAGGAAACGGCGTGCGAAAACTAATAGAACGCGCATTGCCGCAGGATATGGCGAAAGAGCACACAGATGCCGTTCTCGCCACCTTCCTCGCTCACTACAAAACCAACTGCAATAACAAGACAAAGCCCTATGACGGCATCCTCGATATGCTCCGTACTGTCCGTGAGCACGGATGCAAAACCGCAGTGCTGTCAAACAAAGCAGATGCGCCGGTACAGACCCTCATAAAGCTTTATTTCGGCGATCTCATCGACTATGCAGCCGGCGAAAAAGAAGGAATTCCGAGAAAGCCTGCACCCGAGGGAGTTCATGCTATCCTTGAGCATTTCGGCGTCACCTCAAAGGACTGCGCCTATATCGGCGACTCCGACGTGGATGTGGACACCGCGAAAAATGCCGGTATGGATTACATCGGTGTGGACTGGGGATTCCGTGACAGAGATGAGCTTATCGCCCGCGGCGGAAAGACAATCGCTCACACTGTCTGTGAACTTACAGAATATATTTGCAAATAAAGGCAAATATGGAAAAATCATTACGCATAAAAAGATTTAAATTGCCAATACTTAATATGTAAATTTCCCGACACAAAGGGAAATTGCAAATTAATTTATAATGGAGATGCGCAATGAATAACGAACAGAATCGCAACCAGAATCAGAACAATAACAATCAGAATAACAACCAGAACAGAAGCGAAAACAGAAACCAGAACAGAAGCGAGAACAAGTCCGAAAACAGAAGCCAGAACAGAAGTGAGAACAAGTCCGAAAATAAGAAGGACCAGTTCTAAATCCTCTTCACCAAAACTGAGGCGCGGCAAAAGCCGCGCCTTCATCGTATCGCAAAAGTGATTTTCTCAAATAGCTTTTATTATTTTAGGCAAAATAAAGCTTGCCAAAAGCCTCTCCCTGCGGGAAAGGTGGCACGGCGAATGCCGTGACGGAGGGGGCTTTGCTATCAGCCTCCCTCTCAGTCGCCTGCGGCGACAGCTCTCCCACCGGGAGATCCTAATAAAATCTGTGCAATTTTTATAATTGCTCTTATGCAAGATGTTTTTCACCAAAACTCAGGAGCCGGTTTTGCCGCGCCTTTTTATTCACCTTCTTTCAGGATAATACTCGCAAGCTTCA
>JAZRPJ010000025.1:0-3980 GCA_045649205.1 Candidatus Flemingiibacterium sp. | reverse complement strand
CGGTACGTTTGGCAGTGGAATCACTCGTCAGTGTGGTCAGACGGTGGATGTTATCACATGAAGTCGGGGTTAACTCAGCCGCCAAACCTATGGGGTGGATTTTAGTTTATGTTAAAAAGTTTGCCGTTCTGGGGATTGAGGCACGGGCGAAGCCTCGTGCTGCGGGAGCTACAAAGCCTTCCGCAGTCGCCGTCTGCGGCGGCTGGCGGTGCCGGAGGGGGTGGGGGCCCACGCAGGAGGCGCGCCTTTTTCGCTCTTGTAGTTGCTGTTCGCGATGTCCCTCTGATATCCCCCCCATTAAAGTTCTTTGAAAAGGGTGTGGGGAAAACTTTCTTACAAGAAAGTTTTCCCCACAGTCGTATACCCCACAAGAGTATCCCCACAGTCGTATCTCCCACGTTTCGTACGCTTATCAGCTAAACATATCCCCAAGCAAGCCCTCAAGCCCGGACATATAGTCTTTAGCCTCGTTGTAGCAGGACTCGCAGTAAGTTTTTTCGCCTTCACCGAGTCCGCTTTCTTTATAGGCTTCGCCGGTGATTTTCTGACCGCACTTGTCGCAGTTCTTTGCACCGCAGGATGCAAGTGTGGATATAGATACTGCAAGAAGCATGACAGCAATTATTTCCTTCATAATTAAGCTCCATTCTTATATCAAAAATCGATCTGTTGGCAGTATCAGTATATCACATTATACTTAAAAAGTCAATAGGCTGCGGTGGGCAACCTGCACTATTATCCACATTACATATATTTGGAAAATTCGATTTCTTTCTTTTCAAGCTGCTTATTCTTTTCGATATTTTCTTCATCGATAAGCTTTTCGGGCTTGTAACCGAAAACCTTCGCAATAAGCAGACCAGGGAATGAGTTAAGACTCTCATTATAAGCATTGATATTACTGTTAACGAGGACCTGGGTAGCTGAAATATCATCCTGCAAAACTCCGATCTTATCCATGATAGTGCCGAAGTTTGAGGTCGCTTTAAGATCCGGGTACTTCTGTCCGATGAACATAAGCTTATCGTACTGGTCCCGTTCCGTAAGACCGGAAATGCCCGAGATCTCCCAGCTGTGGTTGACCTTCAGAGTGTTCAGCGCGTCGTTAAGATACTCCGAACGCTTATTAATATAAATACCGATATTTGCCGCCTCTGTTTTTATAGCCTGGCGCTTTGCTTCGAAGCCGTTTCTTTTGGCGATGACATAGATAACTGCGATAACTGCGATGATGATTGCGATGATTTTCATTTTTTGTTCCTCCAAAAATTTGTAATTTTATTTTTTACTTGTCTTAATTATTTCCGCGCAGGGCACGAAGGTCCGAATCAAATCTTCTGTAGATCCGGTATGCTTCGGCTGCTGCCGATTCGAAATTCATGCTTATGCCGTTGATTATTTCTTTCAGGTTTAACTTTTTGCCGTAGTGAAGATCGACCTTTTCAAACTCCTTTATAAAGTGCTTTCTCTCCATATCGAAAATGGCTCTTTTGCCGTCCGTGTAGAAGATCACCTCGCCCACATTCATAAGGTCCGTGCCGCTGTACAGATTCATAAGTGCTACCTGTGCCGAGGGTGTGAGGTAGGATAAGCCCCGTCGCTTGTTGTCGGTATCGGTTACCACTCGGAATTTTTCGTTGAAAACGGTTGACGTGATGACTTCGTTAAGCTCACACCGCTTTCCGCTTTCCATGCGCTCCGAGGGGCAGTAGGAATGGTAAACCTCTATTTTTCCGTAATCTCCGTTAAGGGGAATGCACACGCTCTTGTCTACTACGGAAACGATCACGCCGTTTTCGAAGATTATGCAGCCTTGATTTATTTTTGAGTCTTTGTATTTCTTTGAGTAGAATTTGTCCAGCTGATCGTTAAGCTCGGTTTCCACTGCGCTCAACTCCTCGTTATACTTTTTCTCATTAACCTTGCCGATCATCCAAAGGATAAGGAAGCATATCTCGTAGCACACAAACGCAATACCGAAGGTCTTGAGTATTCCGAACCCTTGATTCGAGCATATAGTCACCAAAAGCACAACAAATGCGAAGGCTATGAAAATGCCCATGTTTATTGCAACCGATAGGATCGAAGCAAATATTTCGTCCGAATCTATGGGAAACACCCTTTTGTGTGAAAAATCTCTGATAAATTCCCACTTTCGGAATTTTTCCCTTAAATCGTTGCTTTTCATTTCAAATTCACTGCCGTTTTTTAAAATATCCATCATAGATCTCCTTTTATCTAAATTGGTCTTTCGCGACCCTTCTGATATATAGGGGAGATGAAAAAGGAATCGGTTTTATATTTTTTAAAAATTTTTCGATTTTTTTGAAAAATCCCAAAAATATGTTTTTTCGCCGACGTAATCTTCCATTTATACTATGTACCCTTATGCCGCAGATGCCGATCTTAAAATAAATCAATTTTTTATAAAAACATAAAACCAAAACAAATCTCATCGCCCCTATATATCAGAAAGAAAAAACGGAAAGGAAGGGGACAATGAACAAGAGTCACGCACCCTAATCGCCCCAAAAGGAAAAAACGCCCTGAATTACCGAGGGGATGTTGACAAATCACAGCATAAAGTGATATAATTAACTGAAAAGAAGTACAATACATTCCCTCCGAGCTACTTTATAAATGGAGGAAATATGAAAAACGAAACACATATCCCAGACGAATCCACTAAACCGAAACGGCATTTCATGCATTTCGTTCTGGATGCAGACAAAAATAATAACCCAATGCCGCCAAATGAAGCTGATTCCATTCTAAAAAGAATACTTTCATTCTTTTTCAGTTACATTGATAATAAAAAGGAGAGATAAAAATGGATAAAACCGAGCTTATAAATGCCGTAAACCGTGCGAAGGACGGTGACAGCAGTGCTATTACAGAGCTTTACAACTCTTTTTATAACAGCGTATACTATTTCGCCAAGAAGACAGTGAAGGATGATGATCTGGCGCTGGACATAACCCAGGAAACGTTCATGGAGGTCATCCGAACCATCGGTTCCCTTAAAGCCCCCGAGGCATTTTCCACATGGCTTCGTCAGATCACCTATCACCAGTGCACCAGATATTTCAGAAAAAGTAAGGACGTCCTTTTGGAGGAGGATGAGGAAGGCAACACGATTCTCGACAATATGGCGGATGAAAGCGAGGATTCCATCCCCGAGGAAATATACGAAAAATCCGAATTCCGCGAAACCATCCTTTCAATGATAGACAAGCTTACCGAGGAGCAGCGTGCAGCGGTATTGCTTTACTACTACGATGAGCTGCCGTTAAAAAAGATCGCCGAGATCCAGGGCGTTTCGGAGGGAACAGTTAAGAGTAGGCTTAATTACGCCCGTAAAGCCCTCCGCGACGGAGTTGAAGCCTACGAAGAAAAAACAGGAACCAAGCTTCACGGCATTCCCTTTATACCGCTTTTCAAGATCTTCTTCAGTCAGTCTGCCGAAATGTCTGCAAAGAGTGCTGCGGTTATCGGAAAGGCTGTGGCATCCGCGGCAGGAACCGCATTGGCCGCAGCTTCCATGGCGGGGACCGGCACATCCGTAGCAGCAGGGACTGCAGCAGTCGGTACTGCAGTCGGAGATGCCGCCGGGACTACCGCTGCCGGTGCAGCGGCTGCATCCACAACGATCGGAGCTGCGACGGTTGCCTCCACTGCTGCAGTAGCGGCGATCCCCCTCGGCGTCAAAATTGCCGCAGTTGTCCTTTCAGTATGCATAGCGGCAGGCGCAGGTGTGGCTATAGTCGCAACAGTAAACAATTCCTCACAAAACGCCGTCGAAGGCCGGGATGAATACATGACCACGGATTCCTCTGAAACGGAAGCTCCCGAAACTGAGGATATTGAAGCCGGAGTCATCGTGACCGACGCGCCTGAAACCGACGTGCCTGAAACCGACGTGCCTGAAACCGACGCGCCCGAAACCGATGCCCCCGAAACCGACGCACCCGAAACCGACG
>JAZRPJ010000024.1:0-4773 GCA_045649205.1 Candidatus Flemingiibacterium sp. | reverse complement strand
ACCTGCGGTGACAGCTCTCCGGCAATACTGCGTATTGCCGGAGAGCCTTTTTAGTTTGGTGGTTCATTTAATAAAAGTTTTTCCAAAAATTTCAGCGGACCCTATTGACAAATGTGGGCCGCTCTGCTATAATATAGGTGTACTATAACAGCTAATACAGTTAGAACACTATAGAAAGGAGTAACGAAAATGTGCACCATCAGCGTAGACACACGGGATAGGAAGCCCATATACGAACAGCTTTGCGACAATATAAGAGAAATGGTATTAAAAGGCTTCTTAAAACCAAATGAACAGCTCCCCGGTGTACGCACCCTGGCAATGCAGCTTGCCATAAACCCTAACACCATCCAAAAAGCCTATACGGAGCTTGAACACCAGGGGATAATTTATTCCATCCAAGGCCGCGGCAGCTTTATCTGCGACAACATCGCGTCCCTGCGGGATGAGCAAAAAAGCGAAATCCTTGCCGAAATTGAGCAGTGCCTTAAAAAAGCTCACGAAATAGGCATAGACAAAAGCGAAATTCTCAAAATCACAGATAATACATGGGAGGTTAAGAAATGATTGAACTTACAAACGTAAGCATGAGCTACGGTAAAATACAGTCCCTTGACAGTGTAAGTGCCACAATAAAGGACGGCTCTATATTCGGTCTTATCGGCTCAAACGGTTCGGGTAAATCCACTATGCTCCGCATCCTTTGCGGCATTATAAAGCCAAGTGGCGGCGATGTCACCGTTGACGGTATGCCGGTATGGGAAAACTGCGATGTCAAGAAAGATATCATCTACCTCTCCGACGAGCAGTTCTTCCTTCCCCACTGTACCATAAACGATATGAAAAGGCTCTATAAATGCGCCTATTCATCCTTCTCCGATGAGGTATTTGAAAAGCTTCAGAATATCTTCACCCTTGACTGCAACCGTAAGATCAACACTTTCTCGAAGGGTATGAAAAAGCAGGCATCCGTAATGTTAGGGCTTTCCGCAAGACCGAAGTATCTCCTCTGCGACGAAACCTTCGACGGTCTTGACCCCGTTGTGCGTCAGCTTGTAAAAAGAATTTTAGCCGAGGAAACCGTAGAGCACGGTATGACCACCATCTGCGCATCCCATAATCTCCGCGAGATGGAGGATATATGCGACACGGTCGGACTTCTCCACAAGGGCGAGCTTCTTTTCATAAGGGAGCTTGACGACATGAAATCGGATATACATAAGGTTCAGGCAATATTCAATGAGCCCTTCGACATCTCCGAGCTGTCCTCTCTCAAAATCCGCGGCTACTCAAAGCGCGGCAGTATCGTCACCTTTATCGCTAAAGGAAGCACCGACGAAATAAATCACATCATGATCGAAAAATCTCCCGTCTTCTACGAAACAGTCCCCCTCACTCTGGAGGAAATATTCATAAGCGAAATGGAGGAAAAAGGCTATGACTTCAGCAAGCTCGACTACTAATATGAAAAAAGAGCGTAAAGCATCCCTTCTCGGCTTCACGCTGAAACAGTATTGGACTTCAATTTTACTGTTTTCGATAATTCTGTTCTTCGTCATCCCCATCCCCGTAATGATGACCGTCAGCGACGATCTGCTGCACGGCTCAGTGGCAGGATTACGTGACACCCTTGCCATAAATTGGGTCAATGGCATCAGATTCGTTATCATTCCCATTATGTCAATTCTTGCGGTAGTCATCCCCTGCGCAAGATTCAGTTACCTCAAAAATAAGATAGCCATCGACTTCTACCACAGCCTGCCTATCAAGCGTCAAAGCCTTTTCTTCACACAGCTTGGCGTCGGCGCACTGGCACTTTTCATTCCCTACATACTGAATGTTCTGATCACCATTGTTTACATCACTACAAACGGACTTATTTCATCGGCACTGTTATTGAACCTTCTTCTTTTGACCCTTGAAATGGTGGTTTATGCCATATTCTTCTATTCCCTCTCCACCCTCGTGGGTATGGCGTGCGGACTTACGGCAGTACAGCTTGTACTGACTGCTGTGGCGATATTCATTCTCCCGGTAACACAGCTCGTAGCGGTAGGATTTATCGACATTTTTTCCGAGGATATGTGGACTGATTTTTACCTCAACGAATCCTTCATGGAAAAGCTCTCCCCCGCCCTGCGGTTTATTCTTAACGAAGTTCCCTTAAACCTGGTAGAATCTCTAATCATGATAGCTCTTTCCGTCGTAATGCTGGGACTTGCACTCTTCCTCTATCTTAAGAGAAAGAGTGAGCGTGCCGGACAGTCAGTGGTATTTGTTCCATTCGGCGAGGTAGTCAAGTATATTTTGATGTTCGTCGGAACACTCCTGGGCGGTCTTCTCTTCTACAGCATAATGGACAGCGGCTTCTGGACGGTTTTCGGCATGGTATGCGGCATGGTACTTGTATTCATGCTGTCAAATACTATTCTTCACAAAACCGCAACCGCTATGTTCCGGGGAGTCAAGGGACTCATAATATTTGGTGTGGCGGCGATTATTACTCTGATTCTCCTTATTACCAACGCTTTCGGCATCAACAGTAATATTCCCTCTCCCGGTATGACCTCGAAGATAGTTGTAGATTTTGACAACACCATGGAGCTTACACTCCGCGATAAGGCGAATATCGAAGCCGTTCACAGAATCTACAAAGAGGGGCAAAGAGTGCACCACGCATCTGAAAAATACGACAGCTACGCCATTTACGGCAGTGAGGATTTTACGCTTGAGGTTGCATTCTATAACTTCCTCGGAATTCCTACCGCAAAGCGCACATACATTTACAACAAATCCGATTTTATAAGTGAATTTCAGACTATTCTGAACAGCGAGGAATTCCGCGAGCAGTACTCTGCCCCTATAACAGAGGCACTTGGGGTTAAGAATATACGGGCAAATATGAGTCTGGGCGGATACTATGTAAATAGGTACGGCAGAGTATGGGACACCTATTCCAGCTACGGTTACACCAATCCCACCGACAGAGAGCGCGCAATGTTTGAAAGAATCGCCGAGCAGTTGAAAGGCGTGGATTTCAACTATTTCCAGCAGCCTCTCATCGGCCATCTCAGCTTCTACACAACTGGCATGAATTACCGTGGTTATGGCAGCTATAGCCTATATGCCCCTGTAGAAGAAGCTCTTAGTGGCTATGCTTCAAGCGATGTTATGCCTTATTCTTATGACGAGTTTATAAAGCGTATTTCGGAAGCTATCAACTATATCGAAATATATGAAACGGAGCCTTATTTCGGTCAGCCGTCAAGTATAAGAATTACCGATAAGAAGCAAATTGCGGAAGTCCTGCGCGCCGCATCCTCTGTCCACGACAGATACGGTAATGCTCCCTTCTCCTTTGTTGACACCAACTATTTCTGCACATTCCAGATGGATATCACACGTTCTCTGTCAAATGACTGCCTCAATATGAGCGAAAAGGAGCTTCAGGAATACATCAACACATATTACGGCGGCGACAAAGAAGTGCTTCGAGTTTACGAAAACTCCTACGAATTTGCCTTCCGCCTTGGTCAAACCCCCGCTTTTGTAGTGGAAGCCTTTGCAAAGTAATTTTATGAAATATCGGCACGCCGTTCTGCGGTGTGCCGATTCGCTTTTTGTTCGGTAATCCACCCGACTCCGCCATTTTGTTTTACTGCCATAAAAATTTATTGCTTTAACACGCTAAAAACAGCAAATTTCCTATTGACATATTCGCAGTTTTGGTTTATAATATATGTTAAGAATATAACTATAATTATATTATAGTATTTTTTGGAGGTATTTTTACTATGGAAAGAGTTTATAATTTCTCGGCAGGCCCTTCTATGCTCCCTATGCCTGTACTTGAAAAGGCGGCAAGCGAGCTTGTTAATTACGGCGACGCAGGTATGTCAGTTATGGAGATGAGCCACCGCTCTCCCGCTTATGATGCAATCATCAAAAAGGCAGAGGCTGACCTCCGCACCGTTATGAATATTCCGGACAACTACAAGGTCCTCTTCCTTCAGGGCGGCGCATCCACACAGTTTGCCGCAATCCCCCTTAACCTCATGAAGACAGGCAAGGCTGACTACATCCTTTCCGGTCAGTTCTCCACCAAGGCTTACAAGGAAGCACAGAAGTACGGCGACGCAAAGGCAGTAGCTTCCTCCAAGGAAGATAACTTCACCTACGTTCCCGCAACCACCCGTGAATCCTTCCGTCCCGATGCAGACTATGTACATATCTGCTTTAACAACACCATTTACGGAACAAAGTACAACTATATCCCCGATACCGGTGATATTCCCCTGGTTGCAGACCTTTCCTCCTGCATCATCTCCGAGCCTATCGATGTTACCAAATTCGGCGTGATCTATGCCGGCGCGCAGAAGAACATGGCTCCCGCAGGTCTTACCGTTGTGATCGTTCGTGAAGATCTTCTCGGCAACGCACGCCCCGAAACTCCTTCTATGCTCGATTGGCAGCTCATGGCTGACAACGACTCCATGTACAATACTCCTCCCTGCTATGCGATCTATGTTGCAGGACTTGTATACGAATGGATCCTCTCCATCGGCGGTCTTGAAAAGATGAAGGAAATGAACGTTAAGAAGGCGGCTCTTCTTTACGATTACCTCGATTCCCAGGATTACTACATCGCTCCCGTTAAGAAGGAATCCCGTTCCATGATGAACGTAACCTTCGTTACCGGCGTTGAAGACCTCGACAAGAAGTTCGCCAAGGAAGCGGACGCGGCAGGTCTTAAGAATCTTAAGGGTCACCGTT
>JAZRPJ010000023.1:0-2368 GCA_045649205.1 Candidatus Flemingiibacterium sp. | reverse complement strand
ACCGCCGCAATGGAACAGAGTGCCTCGCCACGGAAACCGAGGGTTGCAATATGTTCAAGGTCTTTATCAGTCTTAATCTTGCTGGTGGCGTGGCGAAGGAATGCAGTACGGGCATCGTCTTTATCCATACCGCTACCGTTGTCGGCAACGCGCATATAGGTTGTGCCACCGTCCTTTATTTCAACGGTAACTGTTGTAGCACCTGCGTCGATGGCATTTTCCACCAGCTCCTTTATAACGGTGGCAGGACGCTCTACAACTTCGCCTGCCGCGATTTTCTCGGCAGTAAATTTGTCAAGTACGTTAATTTTTCCCAAAACTGCTTCCTCCTTTCGTCGTCGCAAATGCAAAATGCATAATGCAAAATGCAAAATCTTTGCTTTAAATAAGCTTCTGCAGTTCGTACAACTTATTCATAGCTTCAATAGGCGTTAAAGTCGTTACGTCGATTGCTTTAAGTGCTTCCACAACCTTGCTGTTTTCCATATCGGCAAAGCCTATCTGCATGGAAGCATCATCTTTTCCTATGATATCAGCGGCGATTTTTCCGCCTGTTTCACTACCTCTTGTGTTGCCTTCGACGGAAGCTAATACTTCCTTCGCTCTTTTAATAACGCTGTCGGGAACACCTGCCAATTTTGCAACCTCGATACCGAAGCTGTCATCCGTACCGCCGCGAACAATTCTGCGGAGGAAAGTGATATCGTCACCCCTCTTTTTGCAGGCGGTATTGTAATTCACAACGCCGGGAAGGGTGCTTTCAAGAGCAGTCAGCTCGTGGTAATGTGTTGCAAAAAGTGTCTTTGCACCCACCTTCTTGGCGATGTATCCAACAACCGCCCAAGCGATGGAAAGTCCGTCAAAGGTGCTTGTGCCACGACCGATTTCGTCGAGGATACACAGACTCTTTTTCGTTGCATTTTTAAGAATATAGCTGACCTCGTTCATTTCCAGCATAAATGTACTCTGTCCCGAAGCCAGGTCATCGGATGCACCGATTCTTGTGAATATCTTGTCAATGATTCCGCACTCCGCTCTCTGCGCAGGCACGAAAGAACCAATCTGTGCCATCAGGGCAATGAGAGCCGTCTGGCGCATATATGTAGATTTACCTGCCATATTGGGACCGGTAATAACTGACATTCTGTTGTCATTACAGTCAAGGGTTGTGTCGTTGGGAACGAAAAGACTGTCGGACAAAACCTTTTCCACAACGGGGTGTCTGCCCTCTTTGATTATAAGCTTGTCCGAAAGGTTAACCTCGGGCTTTCTGTAACTGTTTTTCACAGCCGCCTCGGCAAGTGAGTAGATAGTATCTGTCACGGCGAAGGCGTGGGCAGTTTTTTCAATTCGCTCCATATGTTCGCAGATTCTCTCGCGGATATTCTGGAATGTTTCGTACTCAAGCTGCACAAGCTTCTCGCTTGCACCGAGGACGGAGCTTTCTATCTCCTTCAGCTCGGCGGTGATGAATCTTTCACCGTTGGTGAGAGTCTGCTTTCTCATATAATCATCGGGTACTTTTGAAAGCTGGGATGTGGAAACCTCAATAAAGTAACCGAAAACCTTGTTAAACTTAACTTTCAGGGTTTTGATGCCCGTTCTTTCACGCTCTCTCGCTTCAAGCTCGGTAATAAAATTACTTCCGCCGCGAGTGATTGAGCGAAGTCTGTCAATCTCCTCAAGGAAACCGTCGCGTATAATATTACCCTCACGAAGGGTGATGGGCGGTTCGGGATTGATTGCCCTTTCCAGTAAATTCTGAAGGTCCTCAAGTGTGTCAAGATTTGCCGCCTGAACACTTAAAATAGTGCTTCTCGTTCTGCATAAAATTTTGTGCAGGAAGGGAAGGCGGGCAAAGGATACACAAAGTGATGCCATATCACGCGCATTTGCCGTGCCTACACTCACTCGACTCATAAGTCTTTCAATATCGTTTACGCCCGTAAGTGCCTCGGAAAGGTCGTCGCGGATATCCATTGCACTAACCAGTTCCTCAACGCCTGAGAGTCGGTTGTTGACCGATGCGGCATTTACAAGGGGGCGGAGAATCCATTGCTTGAGCATTCTTGTGCCCATGGAGGTTTTTGTATTGTCAAGCACCCAGAAAAGACTGCCGCGCTTGGACTTGTCACGCATTGTTTCAACAAGCTCAAGATTTCTTACGGTAGCGGCATCAAGGTCTACGAATTCCTGGGATGTGTAAATATCCATTGTGTGGATATGTGCCATTTTTGCCTTCTGTGTTTCGAGGATGTATTGAATGAGAGCCGTTGCGGAAATCCTCAACAGTCTGTCGGAAATGTCGTTGCTGTTTTTAAGCTGTGATGCCAAAAGCTCGCGGGATTCCTTCTCGACTTCCTCAAAA
>JAZRPJ010000022.1:0-19095 GCA_045649205.1 Candidatus Flemingiibacterium sp. | reverse complement strand
TCGGTGTACATACTCATAACCTTGGTTTTCAGGTCTGCAGAGGACTCTGAGATATAGATGCAGTTACCGAGGGATTTTGACATTTTCGCGCCGCCGTCGATGCCGGGGAGGCGTCTTGATGCCATATCGGTGGGGAGAAGTGCATCGGGCTCTATGAGAACTTCGCCGTAGACGTCATTGAACTTACGAACGATCTCTCTTGTCTGCTCGATCATGGGAAGCTGATCCTCGCCTACGGGCACTGTTGTAGCCTTAAATGCGGTGATGTCTGCTGCCTGGCTGATGGGGTATGTAAAGAAGCCTACGGGGATGCTTGTTTCAAAATTACGCATCTGAATTTCGGCTTTTACGGTGGGGTTTCTCTGGAGTCTTGAAACGGTCACAAGATTCATATAATAGAAAGAAAGCTCGCAGAGCTCGGGAATCTGCGACTGAATGAAAAGGGTAGACTTTGTGGGGTCAAGTCCGCAGGAGAGGTAATCGAGGGCTACCTCGATTATATTCTGACGGATTTTTTCCGGGTTATCGGCGTTATCGGTAAGCGCCTGAGCATCTGCTATCATTATAAATGTTTTATCGTAAATTCCGCTGTTCTGAAGCTCGACGCGGCGACGGAGCGAGCCTACGTAATGGCCTATATGAAGTTTGCCGGTAGGGCGGTCGCCTGTTAATATGATTTTAGACATGATATATATTTCCTTTCGGCTTGTAGTTATAAAGCAAAACGCCACACTAACGTGTGGCGTCTGTGGTGCGAGAAACGGGACTTGAACCCGTACAGTGTGAACTACACGCCCCTCAAACGTGCGCGTCTGCCAGTTCCGCCACTCTCGCATATTGCTGAG
This sequence comes from Candidatus Flemingiibacterium sp., assembly GCA_045649205.1. GTDB lineage: Bacteria > Bacillota > Clostridia > Oscillospirales > CAG-272 > Flemingiibacterium. Next base: position 18,250 of record JAZRPJ010000022.1, on the reverse strand, counting down.
CTATTGCCCTGCAACGTATTATATTATACACTATTTGAATCCATTTGTCAATAGGTTTTTTGAATTTTTTTAAAGTTTTTTTGAGTTTTATTTCAGGTGTCCAAAAAAGCACTATCATTTCTGACTTTTTTGTACTTAATGGGTTATATCTCTTGACATATTCCCGTCAAAAGTGTATAATTATCTTATGCAGATTAGTTTAACGAAGGAAATTTATTATGAAAAGTCCAAAATCCATATTTACCTGCACAGAGTGCGGATATACAACGCCGAAATGGTTCGGTAAATGTCCATCCTGCGGTTCGTGGAACACTCTCGAGGAGGGGGAAGCTCCTGCCCCCGTTTCTGCCTCGTCGCAAAAAATAAAGCGTGTCGCTCCTGAATATGAATCCGAGATCGTCCGCTTTGATGAATTGGAGCTGCCATCATTCATTCGCTCGGGAACGGGAATGGGTGAGCTTGACCGCGTACTCGGCGGAGGTCTTGTCCACGGCTCTGTGGTGCTTCTTGCCGGTGAGCCGGGTATCGGTAAGTCAACTCTGCTCTTGCAGATTTCCTCCGCACTGACTCACGGTGACAACGGGGTAGAGCGCAAGGTTTTATACGTTTCGGGAGAGGAATCCCAGGGACAGCTTAAGCTACGCGCAAAGCGGCTTGGCGTCGGCGGAAGCAATCTTTATGTACTGACTGAAACAAATGTTGGGAAAATTATCCCAATGTGCGACAAGGTCCATCCCGATGTTATAATTGTAGACTCCATTCAGACCATGTATGACGAGCACATTGCCGGTGCACCTGGCAGTATCAGTCAGGTTCGCGAATCAGCGCTTGCCTTTATTTCAAAGGCGAAGAATGAGGGTATCTCCGTCATCATGGTCGGCCACGTCAACAAAGAGGGCGGTATCGCCGGCCCGAAGGTGCTTGAGCACATGGTGGATGCGGTTTTGTACTTTGAGGGTGAAAAGCTGCGCTCTTACCGAATTATAAGGGCTATCAAGAACCGTTTCGGTTCTACCAACGAGATCGGTATGTTTGAGATGGGTGACGAGGGGCTGATTCCCGTTGACAACCCATCGGAAACTTTGCTCGCGGGCAGACCGGTTGGGGTATCAGGGAACTGTGCCGTTTGCGTTATGGAGGGTACGCGCCCCATTATCGCCGAAGTGCAGGCTCTTGTTACGCAGACCTCGTATCCCTCTCCCAGGCGGACGTCCAACGGTATCGACTACAACAGAATGTGCCTGATACTTGCCGTTCTCGAAAAGCGGCTCGGTTACCGTTTCTCGGTGAATGACGCTTATCTCAACGTCATCGGCGGCATACATATTGACGAGCCTGCCGCAGACCTTGCGGTGGCGATGGCGCTCATTTCCTCCATCAAGGACGAGGCGGTGGCTGATGACATTATTGCCATGGGCGAGATCGGACTTGCCGGTGAGTGCCGTGCGGTTCAGAATTTTGAGCAGCGTGTTTCGGAGGCTATACGCCTCGGTTTTCGCAGGATCATCGTTCCGGCGAGAAATGTGGAGCTTCGCAAGAAGTCGGGAAAACCGCTGAAAATCGACGGGGCAGAGATCATCCCCGTAAAGAGTATTTTTGACCGCATTAATTGGAGTGGGGAAAAGGCATAATATTACCGCCGAGAGTGCCATTACGGTGACTCTCGGCGGTTTTGCTGTAGACTGATTCACATTTTTTTGGTATAATTATTTTAAAAGCGCCAACCTTTTTCAAAATCCGTGTCTATATGGGTGAAAGCTTTCAACGAGGTACAAACAAGTGAAGAGACAAGATGCAGAGAAAATCATAACTGAATATCTGAAACCCATATTCGGCTTTGCGCTCAAACGGTGCAAAAACGCATATGACGCCGAGGATCTTTCGCAGGATATCGTGCTGAAAGCGTTCCGTGCACTTCTTATTAAAGATGATATCGGGGACGCGAGCAAATTTATTTGGACGATTGCACACAATGCGCTCAGTAATTATTACCGCGGCAGCGCTAAAAGTGTCATAGGTGTGTCTATTGACGAGGTGGCGGAGATTGTTGCCGATCCGAATTCGATTTTTGATGACGACGATAATGCTGACGCTATCCGCCGACTGCAATGCGAAATTGCGTATCTTTCAAAACTCCAGAGAAAGATCGTGATTGCGTATTATTTTGAAAAACTTAAGCAAGCCGATATTGCAAAGGAGTTAGATATTCCCCTGGGTACTGTCAAGTGGCACTTGTTTGAAGCGAAAAAAGAACTGAAAAGAGGTATGGATACTATGAGAGAAACAAGTGAGCTGAAATTTAATCCTATCAAATTCCACTCATACGGAATTAACGGTTCCGCTGGAACAAAAAATTTGGATGAATTTTTCCGTTCTGCGCTGTCGCAGAATATTTGTTACTGCGTACGTAATGAGGCAAAAACTATCAATGAGATTGCAGATGCGCTCGGAGTTTCGCCGGTTTATGTTGAAACCGAAGTTGATTTTCTTGAAAAGCATAGCTTTTTGAAAGAGCAAAAGGACAAGTATATCGTCAATTTCATCATCAGCGAACCGACTGCAGAATTGCTCACAATGCAGGATGCGATGTATAAGAAAGCCGCAGGTATATTTGCAAATGAGCTTTACGATGAACTGAGTGCATCTGGACTACTTGACCATTCCGATATTTGGTGCGGACAGACAGATAAACCGATTACCTTGACGGAAAGTACTCGCGCAGATCACAACTTCCTTCTGTGGGCGCTTATCCCTTATATTGCAGCAGAATCCGGCGGGCAATTGGTGGACGATAAAATATCCTTTGAAGAGGTTGCGACTATCCGCCCGGATGGTGCTCATAATATTTGTCACGCAGCCGTTGTTCCCGATAATATGATTCTTCCGGAAGATTACGTATATATGAAAAACTGGTGCGGACCGTTCAGATATCCGAACAAACAGTATTCTGTGGGGAATATTTCGTTTTGGCAGCTTGATACAGAATGGTCCGAAAAAAGAATGAGTGTCAGCAAAATGTATGAAGAAAATGTTGACCGCGTTTTATCGCTTGAAAGGCGCGAAAGCGAGGAGGCTGATCTTTCAAAGGATGAGTACGCTTGGCTATCCGAGCTTGGTTATATCAAAACCAACGGAAATTATGACGGATATTTTAAATCCTCATGGCAGATTGTAACACTCGCAAGTAAGGATATTAAAGACAAGCTCCTTGCAATCGGCGAGAAGATTAAGGCAAAACACAAGGACAAATTTGATGCAATAAAAGCGCCTTATACCGATGCGGTATTGGATTCCGTTCCTAAACATCTTCGTAAAGTGAAAGAATATGAATTACAATTTATTTTCAACTCCGATGGGTGGTTTTTACTTCATTGCATCGTTGAGCTTCTAAATAACGGCAAGCTGAAGCCGCCCACCGAAGGGCAGAGAAAAACACTTACTACGCTTATCATTCAAAATTAATAGCAAAATACCGCCGAGAGTGCCATTACGGTTACTCTCGGCGGCGTTTTTTCATATATCGTCATCTTCGGGGTATCCGAAAAAAACTATATTTTTACTATCAGGCGAAAAGGGAAGCGGACCTATGGATTTTTCACTGCCCATGAACCTTGCCAGGACTCTTTCGGAGTTATCCGATAAGTCTTTCAGAATCATATGTACATAGCCTCGTCCATTCACTGTGTCAGAGGCAAATTCGAGCCGCAGGTCGTATTTTTTATCGGGGGATGTGTGTTCATCGGCGGCCTTGCTGTCAAGCTCTGCAGGCGTTATTTTGCCGCTGTCAAGGGCGAAGCGGTATTGTTTGCCGTCACGGGTGAATATAACTGCATCGCCGTCGAAATAGGGGGACTCGGCGAGAAATCCGAACTCCGCGAGGCGGCACTGCCTGCCGTCTGTTGTAATTAAGTTAAGAAACGAACGTGTCAATTTATCTTCCCTCGATGATATAGAAGAATGGGCTGGTTGGTGAGTTCATCATCTTGAAGCATGCGACGGTATAGAGTCTGCGGTCGAGCTTTGACAGTCTTTCGCCCACGAGTTGTCCTTCGATGTCGCCCTCTGCGTGACCTGGATATACGGCGATGAGGATTATTGCGTCCGTATCCATGATTTCGATTGCCGCCTCTATTGCCGCGAGGGTCGTTTCACGGAGTGTGGTTATTGATTTGTCGCCGCCGGGGAGATAGCCGAGATTGAACATACCGGCTTTTACCTTTTCGGGGACGAATTCCTTGACTCTGTGATGGGATGCGCAGATGAGTTTATAATTTTCGGGACAATTTGCCGCGGCGAGGTTCTTTTTTGTGGATTCTACCGCCGCTTCCTGTATATCAAAGGCGTAAACTTTACCGCTTTCGCCTACAGTTTTCGAGAGAAATTCGGTGTCGTGACCGTTGCCCATGGTGTAGTCAACGGCAACGTCCCCCTCGCCAAGATGCTGGAGGATAAAATATTTATGCATATCAAGCAGGTCTACCATTTTCATGTCCATTCCTTTCATAGTATAAAGGGGAGTAAAAACTCCCCTTTCATTTTAGAATTCGATCACCTGATTAAGCTCGGCAGACTTGAACGCCGCTTCCATTACCTTCATGTCGAGCATCATCTCTTCATGGGTTACAAGCTGCTTTTCTTCGCCGTCGATTGCCTTGACAAAGTTTCTGTAATAATCGTGAACATCCGATACAGGACGGTCAAGCTCGTATTCGTCAACGGTAATACTGTCACGGGGAGCCATGGTCTTTGTAAGACCTGCCGCCGTTTCAACCGGCACAACATCAGACTCATGCCAAGCCTTGCACTTTGTGACCTTGCAGTTCTCACGCCAATCGGTGATAAGTGCGGTGCCCTTCATGCCCTGCATATAGAAACGGGGCAGGGGAATGAAGTTATATGTACCAAGCTCGATATAAGCACGGCATCCGTTCTCAAACATTAATTCAAGCTTAAAGCCGTCATCAACCTCTTTATTTGTGATATTGTCAAGGCGGCAGAAAACGGTCTTTATGGGAGAAGGAACAATCTGAAGTATTTGGTCGATAAGGTGAATACCCCAGTCGTAAATCATTCCGCCACCGTACCGCTTCATGCCTCTCCAGTCGGAGGGAATACCTCTGGAGCCGTGAACACGGGATTCGATATTGAAAACTTCACCGATCTCGCCGGATTCGTAGAGCTTCTTCATTGCGAGGAAGTCAACGTCCCATCTGCGGTTCTGATGCACAGAGAAGATTTTACCGGCTTTATTTGCCGCGGCGATCATATCTGCAAGGTCCTCGGAACAGAGTGTGACCGGCTTTTCACAAAGCACGTTCTTGCCTGCTTCAAGGGCGCGGATAACTACGGATTTATGCTGGTCATTAGGAATCGCAACGGTGACCATATCAACGTTTTTATCAGCCAGCACTTCCTCGAAGGAAGAGTATGCGTGGATTCCGCGGGACTCGGCAAGCTCTGCCTTTTTAGGGTCGATATCGTAGATACCGAGAAGGTTAACAACGTCGCTCTTCTGTGCATGACCCACGTGCCAGCCGCCCATTCCGCCGTATCCGATAACAACTAAATTTTTCATGTGTATATGCCTCACAGTCTGTTAAGCCCATGACATTGTTCCGGGCTTGGGATCTTTCATGATTACCTGCTTTAATACCTCAACGGCTTTTGTAAGACCCTCGTCGATGGACATAAGGCTATCCTCATGCTCGATGGACATAACCTTATCGTAACCTACAAGGCGAAGTGCGGATGCGATATCCTTCCAATACTTCACATCATTGCCGTAACCTACAGCGCGGAACACCCATGCACGGTTAAGCTCGTCGCCGTAATGCTTGGTATCGAGAACGCCGTTCTTGCCGGTATTGATGGGATCAATTCTGGTATCCTTTGCATGGAAGTGATAGATTGCGCCTTCAAGCTCACGAATTGCGGCAACGATATCCATACCCTGCCAAATAAGGTGGGACGGGTCAAAGTTTGCGCCGATAGTATCGCCTACTGCTGCACGGAGGCGGAGAAGGGTTTCGGGATTGTACACGCAGAAACCGGGGTGCATTTCGAGAGCGATCTTTGTAACGCCGTGAGCATTTGCAAACTTTACTTTTTCCTTCCAATAGGGAATGAGTACTTCATTCCACTGATAGTCAAGAATTGCGAGGTAATCCTCCGGCCATGGGCAGGTTACCCAGTTCGGGTACTTTGCGCCGTCATGATCTCCGGGACAGCCGGAGAAGGTAATAACAGTATCAATGCCCATCTTCTCTGCAAGAAGGATCGCATCGTTAAAGTCAGCCTCAAAACTTGCTGCAATTTCTTTATTGGGATGAACGGCGTTGCCGTGGCAGGAAAGAGCGCAGGGCTCAATGCCGTATTTTTTGAATGTAGCCATAAACTCGCTGTATTTCTTTTCGTCGGCGAGAAGCTCTGTGGGGTTGCAGTGAGCCTTACCGGGATATCCACCGGCGCCAATCTCAACGGCTTCAACGCCGAGATTTTTAAAAATAGCGAGGGTTTCGTCAAGTGTCTTACCACCGTAACAATTTGAAAGAACTGATAATTTCATTATTTTGTTTCTCCATTAATTAAAGTAGTAGGGCTTGCCGGTCTTTGCAGATTCGTAGATACCTTCGAGGATTCTGGTTACACAGTACGCCTGCTCGGGAAGTACACAGGGATCTGTATCGTTTCTGACAGCGTCGATCCACTGCATTGCTTCGAGAGTGCGGGAATCGAGAGCGCCGCCCTTGTAGAAATCAACTCCGCCTGCTTCGAAATTGGGCTTAAGAACACTCTGAACGCCGTTTACAACGCTGTTGATGCGTGCGCCGTCGATCATATCGCAGCCTGCTTTTGTTCCGCAAAGCGATGTCTGTGCTTCGCGAACATCAAGAGTATTTAATGCCCAGGCAGATTCGAGAACAATAGTCGCGCCGTTTTCCATTACTATGAAACCGAATGCGGAGTCTTCGACTGTGAACTTTTCAGGATCCCAATCGCCCCATGCATTACCGGTGTTTGTGTCTTTATTAAGCATATGGTAAGAAGTACCTACACAGTACTTGGGCTTGTAGTTATTCATGGTCCAAAGGGTAAGGTCAAGTGCATGAGTACCGATATCAATGAGAGGACCGCCGCCCTGTTCTTCTTCGTTAAGGAACACACCCCAGGTGGGAACTGCACGGCGACGAAGTGCCGTTGCCTTTGCATAATAAATATCACCGAACGTGCCTTTTTCAGCTTCCTTCTTAATGAACTGCGCTTCGGGTCTTTGACGGTTTTGATAGCCGATAGTGAGCTTCTTGCCGGTACGCTTCGCCGCCTCAATCATCTTGAGGGCTTCCTCGGAATTGATCGCCATGGGCTTTTCGCACATTACGTGCTTGCCTGCTTCAAGAGCGTCAACGGTGATGAAGCTATGGCTGCGATTAGGTGTGCAGACATGAATCACGTCAATCGACTTATCTTCGAGGAGCTTCTTATAATCCTCGTAAACCTTTGCATCGGGAGTACCGAATTCTTTTGCAGCCTGTTCGGCTCTTTCCACGATGAGATCGCAGAATGCAACCATTTCGACTCCGTCAACGTTTTTGAGACCGGGCATATGCTTTCCGTTTGCAATGCCGCCGCATCCGATGATACCAACTTTTATGATATCGTTTTTACTTGTAGTCATGATAACTACCTCCAAAATAAAAATTTCAACTGTACGGGGGAGGCTGCCAATAAACCGTGACAGCCACATACTCGTACAAACAAATTATATTCCTTTTATGCCTAAATGTCAAGCTTTTTTTTGCTTTTTTTTTGATTTTTTCAAATAGTGCTTACTGCACAAAAATGCTCGCCGCACAATGTGCAAATTGACGGAGCAGCACCGATTCAAAATCACTTTATATAGTAGGTATAATAGACGATAATGGTCCTCTCCTTACCGCCGCTTGTAATGTCCGGGGCGGTGAGCATTGCCCCGTCGTTACTCATCAGCTCCCATGCTCGAAGTTCGGTCACTTTACATCTGAAAACTATATCCGCGCTGGAAAGAACGATAAATTCGTCATCTTTGATGGAAAGGGAACCGGCGTGTCCGATTACTGTATCCATCCCGTCATCGGGATTCCGTTCAACGGCATATTTTATTGCACGGCCTGCAAGCTTTTTCGCCATTTCAATGCGGAATGCTACAGAATTTTCATTTTTGGGTTTGAAAAGATTTTTTAAGAATCCTGCCATAGATTTTATCTCTCCTTCATCATTGTTTTTTGGTTTAAAATATCAATTTGAAAACTGATATTTTGTGTACAATCGCCAAAATTGAATTTTTTTCTAAATACTACTTGAAATTTTGCGAAAATATGGTATATTTATAGTGTGATGTATTCATTATATCATACCTCACGGAATTCTTCAACTGTTTTATGTGATTTTTCTTATCTTCAAAGGGAGAGGAGAATACAGATTTATGCTGCCACTTGAGAAACTTACAAAGGAAGCAGTTCTTGGCTTTGAAAAAAACGAAATTGATACCGAAGCACTTGATCTCGTTCTCGAACTTGATCTCGACCTTAACGGCGATTTCGGCGAAACATGGCTTGCTTTTGACAGCGAAAAAAAGAAGCTCTACGCTTTATCGGTAACCTCTGACAACGAAACCGAGCAAAAGCGAAAAAAAGCTCGCCGGGATGCCGAGGCGGCTCGAGCAAAAAGCAAAAAAAATATACCTGATGAGGTTTTCATCCCCGGTTTATTTGAGGATGCTGTATTTAAAGAATTCGATATGACCCGGGTTTCCGATGCCTATATCGACAACTTTGTTTCTTCTAACAGACTCCTCGCCAAGGATCATCCTTATCCCATAGATTTCACGAATTCCGGCGAGCGTCCTGACTTTGAGGAAGAAAAGCGCCGTCAAAAAGAGCGTGATGCCGATGCGACAACTATTGTCATCGCCTACGCTACAAATGCACGTAAACGCAAGCTGTTCGCTTTTGTGGATCTCATGAACAGACTCATTAACGGCAGAGAAGTGAAGAGTGATGACCCAATTTTTGAACAGTTCAATGCAAAATGTCCCAAGTGCGGCAGGATCTACGAAGACCAGGAACGTAAAATATGCAGTCACTGTACCAACCAAAAGGCTGTTTTCGTGAGACTCCTCGGTTATTTCAAGCACTTTAAGCTGCAGCTTATCACCGTGCTTATATGTATGCTTGCCACCTCTGGAATACAGCTTATTAATCCTATACTATCTAATAAAATCCTTTACGACCAGGTTATCTCGCCCCCCGGTGAGATCGCAGGCAAGGCTGTTGGTACTATGCACAGCGAAAATTGGCTGTTCATTGTGATCGGATTCATTTTCGCAGTTGCGCTTTTATCCCTCGGAGTTTCGATAATTCAAAACCGTGCAAATGCGACTATGTCTACAAAAGTTACACTTAATATGAAGCTTGACATTTTTACGTCACTTCAGAATCTATCCCTCTCCTTCTTCAACAACAATCAGACCGGACGTCTTATTACACGTGTAAACTACGATGCGGACAGAATACGCGCCTTCTTCATCGACGGTGTACCCAACTTTGTTATTAACGCCATCAACTTTATCGGTCTTACCGTTTTCCTGTTTATTCTCAACTGGAAACTGACCCTTATTGTGTTTATCCCCGTGCCGATTATTGTCTGCATTTTCAAATTTATGCTGCCGAAGCTGTGGCGTACTTACTCAAAGCAGTGGCGGCGATCCTCAAGCCTCAATGCTATGCTCGGCGACTCTTTGACAGGTGCCCGCGTAGTAAAGGCATTCGCCAAAGAAGCGGAAGAAACCGCCAGATTTTACAAATACGCCGAAAGACTTACCAAGGCTAATTTGCAGGTTAATCTGGTTTCCCTTACGATTTTCCCGGTAGTAGGAGTGCTGATCGGTCTTTCCAGCCAGGTTATCTGGGGATTCGGCGGACTTGAGGTTATGGACAAACATATGACCTACGGTGATTTCGCCACTTATCTTGGTTACATAGGCATGATCTTCGGTCCTCTCAATTTCTTTACTAACTTCACCAACATGGTTACCGACACCGCAAACTGCGCGCAGCGTATGTTTGAAATTACCGATGCTGTACCCGAAATAACTGATGCGAAGGATCCGATTGTTATCAAAAAACTATCCGGCAGTATTGAGTTTGACAATGTTTGCTTCCATTATGCCGCGAACCGTCCCATACTTAAAAACGTTTCCTTTAATATAAAGGCAGGTGAAAACATCGGTCTTGTGGGACATACGGGAAGCGGTAAATCTACCATTGCAAATTTAATCAGCCGTCTTTACGATACTGTAAGCGGCTCTATAAGTATTGATGGACACAATGTCAAAGATATTGCGTCAAAAACGCTTCGTGACAATATTTCCATCGTTTCACAGGAAATCTTTCTTTTCAAGGGTACTATCGCCAACAATATCCGCTATGCGAAACCGGATGCAACTATGGAAGAAATAATCGCGGCGGCAAAGGCCGCTAATGCTCACGACTTTATTACCCGTCTGCCGGAGGGGTACGAAACCCTCGTAGGCACGGGAAGCCGCTCCCTTTCGGGCGGTGAAAAGCAGCGAATTTCAATCGCCCGTGCACTTCTTCTTTCGCCCTCTATCCTCATTCTTGATGAGGCAACAGCGGCAATGGACACCGAAACCGAGCGACTGATTCAGGATGCCATCTCGCTTCTCAGTGAAGGCAGAACTACAATTACCATTGCCCACCGGCTTTCGACCCTTAAGGACTGTGATCGCCTATTTGTAATTGAAAACGGCGAAATAGTTGAGGAAGGTACCCATGCAGAGCTTATCGCCAAGAAGGGCGTATTCCACAGACTTTACACGCTTCAGAACGAAGCTAACAAGAAGATCATCGCAGGAATGTGAAAGGAGTAATTACAATGGCAGAGCAGGATAAAAAAACAGTTACCAAGATAAATACCAAACCAAAAAATGACATCCTCGGTGACGGTGACGACGGCGATCTTATTCTTGAAAACCAGCGAGTTTCCATTGATCTAACCCCAGAAAATGCCACTTTTAAGCGTTCCGGCGGTAACCTTATATCTCTCAATATCGTCAATGCTGACGGAGAGCCTGAAAGCTTTGAGCGGGTCATAGTTATCCGTGCATTTCCCGTTACCAATCCCAACGAATTTCTTTCCGTACGTGAGCCGGATTCAAAGAAGCAGGGAAGATGTAATGAAATCGGTATGATAAGAAGAATCACTGATTTCGATGAGGCTACGGTCGCCCTTCTTTCCGAGGAGCTTGACCGCCGGTATTTCACCCCTTCGATTCTTAAAATCAACTCGGTTAAAGATAAGTTCGGTTACCTTTATTTTGATGTTGTCACGACCTCTGGAAATGTAACTTTCGTTCTCAACAATCCTTTCTCGAATATACGAATACTTGAAGGCGGGCGGATTTTTATCAATGACATTGACGGTAACGTTTTTGAAATACAAAATCCGGCGGCACTAGATTCAGCAAGCCTTAAGAAAATAGAAATTTATCTGTAAAACTCCCCATAATGGAAAGGAGATGATTGCTTGAAACTGCTTTTTGACTTGCCTGAAACCGAAAAAAGCGTATTCGACGTTGCAGTATCCGAAGGCGAAAAGCTCATGTACTGTGTTCCCTTTAACATTCTTGATGACAAATTCGTTTCGGGATTTATTGTAATCACAAACAAAAAAATATATAAGATACTCAATGACAAACTGCTTGCAGTCTATGAAATCGCCGGTGCCACTGATTTCAGAACCGAAGTTATGTACGGAAGCTGCGGCTTCTACGCCAATTTCGGAGAGGGAACCACCCTTATCTGTCAATTCGTATCCGGCAGGCATCTTCCTCGCTACGCTGTAATCGTCAAAGCCTGCGAAATACTTTCCGAGGACACTTCAAAGACTGAGCCTATTACCAATTCAGAGCGTGAAAGGTTCTGTCCGAAGTGTAACCGTCCCTTCGTCAGAGGTACGAATATCTGCCCATATTGCCTTGACCATATGGTGGTTTACAAGAAGGTATTCGCTCTTACAAAGGGGCTTCGCCTTATGATATGTTTTCCCTTTGTTGTGGCGTTTTTCAATGTTGTATTCCAGTTTGTTGTGCCGCAGATTCAAAAAATTGCTCTTAACAACTATATTACAAACGAAGCAAGCTACGGTAAAACAGGAAAAATGACAGAGTTTATGCTCATTGTCGCCGCCATTGTTTCCCTTGACCTTTTGCACCGTGCTCTCGGTGTACTGCAGAGCCGACTGGCTGCCATGACGGGTAACCGTTTTACTCTGATGATGCGCACCATGCTTTACGAAAAGCTGCAGTCTTTGTCTTTGGCGTCTGTTCAGCGAAAGTCCACCGGTGACCTTATGGGACGAATCAACGGTGACGTTAATGTGGCGCAGGACTTTATCGTAAATCAGCTTCCCAGCCTTTTTGTACAGGTATTTTCCTTTCTCACTGGCTTTATTGTTATGCTGATCATGCGTCCACTGATGGCAGTATTTATCTTTGTCCCCATTCCTTTTGTGGTATTTCTTATTTCGAAGTTCTGGAAGTCTGTGCAGAGGCGTAACCGTCGGCTATGGGTACTCGGTCAGCGCACAAATCACTTGCTTCAGGACATACTTAACGGCATACGCGTTGTTAAGTGCTTTGGCCGTGAAAAGGATGAGATCGAACGGTTTAAAGATTCCTCCGTTCGCCATGCAAAGCAGAACGAGAAAAATGCAAAGGTATTCGACACTATTTTCCCGCTCCTCGGTTTCGGCGTTAAACTCGGAAGTTATTTGATACTTCTATACGGTAATTATCTCTTATTCCACGGCGAAATGGCTATTGGCGAGCTTCATCAGATCAATTCATACGCCAATATTATTTACGCGCCGCTCATGTACATCACCTTTATCCCTAGAAATATTTCCAACTTCTTAACCAGCCTTTCAAAGATTTTTGAGATCGTTGAAGAAAATCAGGAAATCACCGATATTGATTTACCCATCGATATTCGCATTATCGGTGATGTTGATGTAAAGAATGTGACTTTCGGCTATGAGAGCTACAATCCGGTGCTTGAAAATGTTTCTTTCCATGTAAACACCGGTGAAATGATCGGTATTGTCGGTCATTCAGGCTCGGGAAAGACTACGCTTATCAATCTTCTCATGCGTCTTTACGATGTCAACGAGGGTGCAATTGAGATCGACGGGGTAAACATCAAAGATATTTCGCAAAATGCGCTTCGCTCGCAGATCGGTATCGTGCTGCAGGAAACCTTCCTATTTTCGGGAACGATCCGTGACAACATCAGATACGCCATGCCTCACGCAACTGACGAGCAGGTTATTGAGGCGGCACGAATTGCAAACGCCCACGATTTTATCTTGAATCTGCCGGAAGGATACAACACCTATGTAGGCGAAAAGGGATATTCGTTATCCGGCGGTGAGCGTCAGCGTATTGCCATCGCCCGTGCGGTCATTCACAACCCGCGGATCCTCGTTCTTGATGAGGCTACGGCGGCTCTCGACACGGAAACGGAAAAGCTCATTCAGGATTCTATAGGCAAGCTGACCGAAAACCGCACTGTCTTTGCAATTGCACACAGACTTTCGACACTCCGAAATGCGGACAAACTGCTTGTTCTTGACAAGGGCAGGGTAGCGGAGTTCGGAACCCACACGGAGCTGCTTGAAAACAAAGGCATTTACTACAAGCTGGTCATGGCACAGCGCAAGATGGCGCAGTCGGTTATTGAGCAGCAGGGAATAGCCAATTGATACGGTAAGGGGTTAAACTGTGAAAAACGAATACACGGTAACTAAACAATTGATGATGTCCTGGGCAAAGGAATACCACTTGCAAAGTGCTGCAAATATCATATTGTTTGTTCTTTGGTTTTTGGTTGGAATAATCGGACTTGCAATGATAATTCTTCTCGGCTTTGAAGGTGGAGGAGAATGGACAGATTGGTGTATTTCCGTTATGTTTCTGCTCAGTTCTGTTTTCAAGCTATTTTTCTCGCGCTTTTTTGTAATCAACAACAGATACAAGTTACTGTCAAAAACGTACGGCGTATCTGAATGGATCCGAGCCACTGAGTTTACAGACGACGAAATAGTTTTTTTCGATCATACTTCCGTTACAAGGTTTAAATATGAAAACATCAAGAAGATAAAAGATAAAAACAATATCGTTTTCATATATTTTAACCACAATATGGCACTTCGCCTCTATAAGGATGCTTTTGTGGAAGGCTCGTGGGAAGAATGTAAGAATAAAATCGATTCCATGATTAAATAAGAATCGCCCCGACAGAAATAAAATCTGTCGGGGTATTTTCATCCTTATGAGAACCAACTTTTAGCGTTCTTTTTTCTGTGGGGTATCTATGTATTAATACTGGCACAAATCTATATGGGTATAATCACCGTTCTTGTTAAAGCGCAGGATATACAAATCGTTTCCTGCGCGACAGAAGCTAAACGTTCTGTCGACTTCAACTACCTTATGCTCTATATAGTTGTAATCAATCAGCTTGTAATGATCAGTTACGCGGCCTGTAACATTGGCCTGAGCGATCCAGTATATATGCCCGTCATGGCACTCGATCTTATCTTGATAAGCGTAGTGATCTGGGGAAAAGGTGAAAACAGAAAGGATATCATTTTCTCCTTCTTTTAAAACACCGATATCTTCACTGTCGCCATCAGAATAATAAAGAGCACAGTAATCATTTGTACTGTCATACGAAATACTGAAAACGTGTTTTACGTCGTCCGGAAGTGTGGTTTGGTAAACGGTTTCATTACTTTGCATATCAAATACACTGACCTGATTGGAGCATGCAAAGCTTAAATATTGAGTTTCCAGGTTGATGAAGTATGGCTGATTCTTTTCTTCAAGTGCAAACGTATTAACATCAGTTGTCGTCTTGGAAAGAATATCGTATGCAATCACCCGCACCTCTTGCTTTTCGTAATCGATCAAGCAGTAGTAGGCTATATTGCCGAAAATGCCAACGTTTTGCGGCTGAAAGCCTTCCTCGACTGACACCTGCCGTATTGTTTCAACATTCTCTGTGTTAAAAGCATATACCTTGTAGGTGTAAAATTCTTTGGATTTTTCGCACCATACAATTCCATTGTCGTTGGCTTCAAAATACCAGATGCTGATATCCTGCGCAGAGTAAACATTGCTTGAAGAATCCAGGTCTTGTCCGACAGTAATCGTATGATCCAAGCCGCCATACACGTTTTGCAGCATGACCCACTGATTTTCTGTTTTGATAATCTGCCCGGGAGCAGTTTCCACGGGATAAGACTTCATTATTTGGGTGTGCACTTTGGGTACCAAATCAGAGCATCCCGGTAAAATGAACAGTGACAAACCTATCAATAGCAAAAGAACATAACAAACAACTCTTTTCATAACAATAACCTCCTTGTTTTTGACTATGATTGCTTTTAGCGCGCTTTTTTCTGTGGGGTGTTATCAAAAATATTTACAATTTAAAGTCCGCGCCTACGCAAATCGCTTACAAGCTCGGTATAAAAATCGCGCACATCGAAATCTTTGATGTTTTCCCGATTAAGATCGATCATATCTCCGTGAGATATGCCGCGTTTGCCGTTAGTGCGAAGAAGTGTATATTTTTCGCCCCATGCAAATGAGGTTTCGCCAACCAACCCATCATTTTCTCCGTCAAAATTCTTTACCAAACGATAGGATAAATTCAGTGGGAATTTGCCCTTTCGAGGGTGACTCATAACCGATCCTACGCTTTGCGTATAAATCCCCTCGGGAATAGAAAGCTGTTCATTTAGCTTTTTGCAGGATTCTGCCGTAAGGTCGCTAACAGCCGCAAGAAAATCCGGAGTTTCCTCTCCGAATGCGTGTAATGTGGTGTTATATGCATTCGCTACGTTATTTTTTAATTTGTCAGGCGCGGAATACAGGAGCTTTTCCGCAAAAATGCATCCTCTGTGCGGTGTACTGATCGTCGTAAGCGAGGCAACATACGGTGCAATATCGAATTCCGATATTGCATATCGGCAATCCAGTCCGCCCTTGGAATGTGCTATGATGTTGACCTTTTCACACCCCGAACGCTCCACGATCAATTTAACCCTTGCCGCCAATTCTCTCGCGCTTTCTTTAACATCTAATGCTGACTGATGCTGACCGTAATATATTGTAGCACCGTGTAATTTCAGTGTATGCGGAACTCGCCCCCAGTAGTTAAACAGCTTGGTGTCACGGAAAAAGACGCCGTGAACAAGCACGATCGGGTATTTTGTTTTACAAATTGAAGCAAGTGCCGGGTCAGAGGATATGAGTTCCTTTTCGATCTCAAACTCAATTTCTTCTGATGTAATATGTATGATCTTTGTAAGAACGATCAGATTCAGTACCGGTATCATACCGCATAATGCGCCGATCACTCGTAGTTTTATGCCCATTTGAGTCGAGGAGCAATATACGCTTATTATGCCGTTCCAGAAAATTATGGCAGACAGGACTGTACAATAAAGTGCGCTGAATATAAGATCAAGATATCCGCCCGGAAGCACCACAAAAGCAAGCACGGTATGCCATATCAGAGAGGGAATAAGGGAAAACACAAACAGTGTGAGCAGTACTGTACCGTGATTACACAGTTTGATCAGCAGCTTTTTTGTTCCTCTTGGTTTTATTCCGGGAAGTATATTCATCAGGATAAAAAGAGGTGCGATAATTATGAGCAGAAACGGAAAATTTTTGATAAGCACATAGCTATTAAATAAAATACTTATTAGGACAAAGTATATTATGTTGACAGCAGATATTTGTTTTTTCACTTACTTATCTCCTTTTTTCGATTTAGTCAGCGTTGATTATACTATACTTTTTTGCTATGCCTTACTACCTGTGTTTTAGCGATAAAATCCCCCAGTCGTTTGCCTTTATTAACTAAAACAACAATTCCTTCAATCTGCACAATCACGTATGTAACATTTCTCAAAATCAAACTGCCAAAAGATGCTTTTTCTCCGGTTTCGGAATTTTGAATTGTCAGTCCACAGATAAGTTTACCCAGACTTCTTCGTCCAAACAAGCAATCCTTGAATAAACAATATAGAGGTAACCATGCAATTCCAATAAGAAAGCCCGCAGAAGTAAACATCTTGATGCTGGGGTAGAGAATATATTCGGGATTATATCCGGGACCGCAAAGCATCAAAGCTATGGCAACACCGAACATAATGTTCCAATCTATCACAAACGCCAAAAATCTTCTTACAGGAATTTTAATGTCCATAATTTTACCACCTTTATTTTTGATGTCATAACTTGACCGCTATTTTCCGGGGTGCTGAGCTATGCTTGTAACGAAATTATGTATTATATGATTATATAAATTCGCCTACTATTTCATTCTCATATTGTTCTTTATATGTTTTTCCAAAAGCATTAGGTGCAATGTAGCACATATCAGCACCGCTTTCTATAAGCAATTTAAAGATACGCGAAATATCAGAACGAATTTCAGGTGTAAATATACGGAAGGTACTGCCTTCTGTCGGAAGAATTTGACGAGCCTGCAAGCACGCTCTATCAATGCAAGCATTTCCAAAAGAATCCTTGGCGTTGACATCTGCCCCCATATCAATAATTCTTTTTAGCACGGTAAACGCTTCATCAGCTGTTCTTTCATCATTAAACACTTCAAGACCATTGGGATTACTAACATTCCAACGGCTACACATAATCGCCCGATTGATTGCATCGTGAATTACGGGGGCTCTCCAGGGATTTGCGCAAGACTCATCTTCGATAAAATTTACGTTAGGTTTATATGTGAGTAATAGTTCGATTAGCTCGGTGCTCGAAGTCTTTAGTGCCACTTGCAATGGAGATTGACCGTCGTATTTTTTGGGCGTGCCTTTTAGTGTACAGAAAATAAGGTCAGGGGTTTTATCAAGCAAACCTCGCACCGTTTCTATATCATTCTTTTGTATTGCCGTAAAAAGTTTTTTCATAGGATGTCCCCTTGTTTTTATATCTATTATACCAAGACTTTGTGAACATTTCAACTGTTTCGCGTAAATAGCCTTCCTCCCGGAAGAAGAGTTTCGACTTGTCGCAACCTCGTTCATTTGTGTCCGCCTCACGGCGGAATGATGTTAGCCTGCGGCTAAATGATGTTGTGCCTGCGGCACAAATGAAAAA
>JAZRPJ010000021.1:0-18688 GCA_045649205.1 Candidatus Flemingiibacterium sp. | reverse complement strand
GCATATGTTCACGGCATCGCCGCAATGACGGCAACAAATTATATGGAGCTTGACTCGGAGCTTATCAGTGAAATGATAACCGATGTTTACCAAGGTCTGAAAACGCGTTACGATGCAAAGGGGTGACATATTATGGATGCAATCAGAACTGTTTGTCTGACAAAGAAATATAAAAATCTGACCGCTGTTGACAATTTAACTCTAACGGTGAAGCAAGGCGAGCTTTTATCCCTGCTTGGAGTAAATGGCGCAGGCAAAACCACCACCATAAAAATGCTCTCATGCCTTGCAGCTCCCACAAGCGGTGATGCTTTTCTTAATGGCAGAAGTATTATAACCGATGCCGCTGGCGTAAAATCAATTATCGCCGTATCCCCTCAGGAAATCGCTGTTGCGCCCGGACTTTCCGTTAAGGAAAACTTGGCGCTCATGTGCGGTGTTCATGGATTCAACAAGAACAAGAGTATAAAAAAATTCACGGAACTCACAGAACTTCTGGGCTTTGATTCCATTCTAAAGAAGAAAGCCGGTAAGTTATCCGGCGGCTGGCAGCGCAGACTCAGCATCGCCATGGCGCTCATAAGTGAACCGGAGATACTTTTCCTCGATGAACCCACGCTGGGACTTGATGTACTCGCTCGAAGTGACATTTGGGATATCATCCGCGCCCTCAAAGGAAGGGTCACCATCATTCTTACGACCCACTACATGGAAGAAGCCGAATCACTTTCTGACCGTGTTGCCATTATGAAAAATGGGAAGCTCCTTATGTGTGCCACACCCGAAGAAATCAAGGAAAAAGCAGGTACCGATAATTTTGAAAGTGCATTTGTAAGTATAGTAAGGGGGACGGATAAATGAGAATGTTTACCTTTGCAAAGCGAAATTTCAAAGAAATCATCCGCGACCCGCTTAATTTAGCCTTCGGGCTGGGCTTTCCTATCATTTTGCTCGCAATGCTCAGCGCAATTCAGACAAATGTCCCGGTGGAGCTTTTTGAGATAAATCATCTCGCGCCCGGCATAACCGTATTCGGACTGTCATTTATGACACTGTTTTCCGCAACCTTAATCGCCAAGGACAGAGGCACTGCCCTTCTGCAAAGACTTTATACAACGCCTCTTTGTGCGAAGGATTTTATTCTCGGATATATACTGCCGATTTTGCCTATATCTGTAATGCAGTCCGCCATATGCCTCGCCGCGTCGCTGATATTTGGGCTTGAGCTTACGGCAAATCTTCTGTGGGCGGTCATAGCAGTTATTCCAATCGCACTTCTGTTTGTAGCACTGGGACTGCTTTGCGGCAGTGTATTCACTGATAAGCAGGTAGGGGGTATATGCGGTGCACTGCTTTGTAACCTCTCGGCATGGCTATCCGGAACATGGTTTGACCTGGAGCTTGTAGGTGACACTTTCAAAAGAATCGCCTATGCCCTGCCCTTTGTCCATTGTGTGGAAATGGAACGTGCGATTCTTTCAGGTGATTTTGCCGGCATTTTTCCTCATATCTGGTGGGTAGTGGGATACGTGTGTATTACAGTAATCGCCGCAGTCCTTCTCTTCCTCAGACAAATGAAAAAGTAATACAAAAAAATCCGCCGTATTGGCGGATTTTTTACAATTAAATCAAGTATAATAATCAAACTTTCCGAGGGCCTTCTTTGAGAAGTTGCTTGGTGTTTGACCTGTGTACTGCCGGAAAGACTGAATAAAATAAGACAGACTTTCAAAACCACACGCCTCGGCAGTTTTCTTTACCCCCTCACCCTTCGCAAGCATAGCCTGGGCATATTTCATCCGCACGGCAATCAGATACTGCTTTATAGTGGAACCGGTATACTGCTTGAAATCACGGTTCAGCTTGTTTACGCTTACAAAAAAGAGCTGGGCGAGAATAGGCGTTGTAATTGTATCTCTGTAGTGAGTACTGATATATTCCGCCACATCCTTTATATAGGTTCTGATCGGGTCGATGGTTTTTGTATTATATGGGGTCGAGTATGCCTTAAGCTCGCATATGATAAGGGCAGTGAGAAGACGTTTCTTGTCGTTCGAAATTCCCTCCGTCATCAGTTCTGAAAGGTAATACTCCATTTTTTCCAGCATCTTATCATCAAGGTCAATGACCGCGGAGCCTTCGGAAGCAAGCTTGCCAAGCTCTCCCATACCCCCGCCGATAGCCGATAGTGCAGATTCGCCGCAGTACACAACGATTCTGTCATAATATATATCATCGGGGACATTATTCCTGTGAAGAACGTGAGAATTGTGGAAGCACACACATTTGCCGTCACTTTCTATACTGCCGCCGGTGTTGGAAAAAACAATGTGACCGCTGCTCATAACAAATATGAACTCGTAATATGTATGAGAATGATAAATCGGCATATAATGCCCCAGCTGCGCCAGGCGGTATGCAATAATATTACAATCCCCGCCATCGGCACTCATCCGCTCACGCTCAGTGCGCTCACTGCCGCATTTTGTATCGTCAACGCGGCTCTCGTCCTCACGGGGTTCGTCATATTCAAATGGATCGAAAAGTGTTATTTTCATAGTATCTCTACTCCGCAAATACAAACACATAGGTCGATTTTTTTGAAAAAATGTCGATTTTCTAAACTATATCATCATTATAGCATATTTTCAACCATTTGTAAAGAGATTTTTCTAAATTAGAATACAAAAAATCCCTGCCGATTTTTCGGCAGGGATAGCATTATTGTTCGGTCTGCGAACTTTGATATGTAACAAGTTTGCGAAAAAGCTTAATATTTGCTTCGTGGGCGGCACGAGTCTTTTTTTCACCCTTGAACTGCGCCATTGATGAAAGTCTGCGAATGCACAAAATTGTATCTTTCGGCAAATCATTGATGCCGTTGAACTCTTTTCCGAAATCAGTTTCGGAAAGGATTATGCCGCAGTCATCATAGGCGGTATCGGGAATTTCATCAAATATTTCCGCAAGGGGCATAAATCCTCCCTCGTTATAGACTATGTCGTACATATACGGTGAAAGCATACAGATAACGTCGTTTCCGCCTAAAATCTGCTGATAGTATTCGTTCATAGATTTGCTCATGAAATCACCGTCAAGGTATGCGCCCGCCTCTTTTGCCGCTTCGATTTCCTCCGGTGACAGCATTAGAATATCATCGATCACCACAGATACTTCGCCGTTACCGTCATAGTCGTCGGCAATTTCTTCCATTGCAAGTGTCATGTAATGAAGATCCTGTATTGCCACCGCCTGGGGCCCTGCGTAAAGCATATGATAGTCGTATTTTTCACGGGAAAGAAGCTGATACCCGGAAATAATCACGGTAAAAAGCACCACTATGGTAGCCACTGTCTGAAATTTATAGTGGTACCAGAAGTTTTCAAGCCACTTTCCTATACTCGAAAACTTCGCCTCCTCCGCGGGAGTTATTTTTTCATCTTTCATTTCGTTCTCCATATATAAACTTTTTCAAATGTTACCTTCTATTTTGACAACCAGTCCGTAAAATTCTTATATCCATCTTCAAAATCAAGCAAGCTTTCCTCGTTTATTGATATAGCTACAATAGGCATTACATATCCGTCACCAAAGTACTTCGGTGCAGTAATAAACTTTATTTGTGTGCCTATTTCAAGTTTGGTATCAATCTTTTGGCTTTGAACCATCTGCAGATTGTCGCCAATAATTTTAAAGCATGTATCATCTAATTCGGGAGTTAATTCGGAAAAGTTAAGATACAACGCCGTAGCATCATCATTGTATTTTATACTTGAAATTGTTCCGGTTACACTTATATAGTTTTCCTTTTGCGAATAATACTTTCTTTCTTCGTGCAAGCTACAGCAGCAAAACAGTGCAGTCATAACGCACATTGCGACAGCTATCACTATAATTTTTTGATTAAATTTTTTCATCATCAACGCCAAGAAGCGCATTCGTTCCCTCCTCAGAGCAAGATATGTAAATAAACAATGATAAAATTAATAATACTGAAAACAGAACTTTTTCATTCAAGCGCCCCCTAAATAAACCTAAACATCCTTATTTCCTAAAAACATACTCCCCGTCAAAATCGGAAAGAAGTGCGAACTCGTATCCCTGGCTGCGTATGTATTCTATCAGCCACGGAAGCATATCCACCGTTTCCTTGACGGTTTCGTGTATGAGCATCACCTTCGGTCCTCTTGCGGTTTGAAGAGTGGAGATGACCGAGCTCTTAAGATAATCCTCAAAGCTCTGCTCCTCCGGCTTCGGCACAAGCCATTTGTCACAGTTAGCACAGTTCCAGTCAAAAGAGCGGTATCCCTTTCCGACAACTGCCGATTTCAGTTCGGCGTAATTATCAATAATCACTGTATTGGTAGTCCCGCCGGGGAATCTGTAAAGCCGATATTCCGGAATCTCGCCGATAATGGCAGCCGTGGCAGCCTCCCATTTTGAAATATCGTCGGATATTGTATGTCCGCTTTGGTAAATACTACGGTAATCGTGGGTCATGCTGTGACATCCCACGTCATTTCCCAGTAGAAAAGCACGCAGGACTTCATCACTTCGGGATTTCATTTTATTCCCCACAAAAAAGAATGTGGATCTTACATTGTATTCCTCAAGTATATCCAGCACCGTCCCCGTCTTATCCGACGGTCCATCGTCTATAGTCAGATAAACATATCCCTTTATCTCGTCGTCTACAAGGGGAAGCTTAAGGATGTTATCAATCTGAGTTTCCTCGGGTATCGGTTCGGTAACCGAGAGCTCCTCCGGTTCGGTGTCCGATTCTGTGTCCGGCACGCTGTCCTCAGACATCGGGGTTTCCGGAGTTTCGGTGGATTCATCAGCTTCGGAGATAGGTTCAGTATGAGTGGTATCGTAGGTGATTACGGTGTCGGGAATGTCTGTCTGCCTGACGCCCCTTGTCCCTATGCATGAACAAAAGCCGGCACATACAAGCAATACCGCAAATACTGATAATACTTTTTTCACCGAGATCTCCCTCTCTTCCACATCAGTCTATATATAATAAGACGACAATAAGACGACTTTTCATCTCTTTTTGTTCCAAAATTCGACAAATTCTTGGTAAAAAATGACCGCAACCCATTAAGGTCGCGGTCACCTGAAATACGAAATGATTACTTAAGCTTGATTGCAGCCTTTGCTTTAGCGGCAATGTTAGCGGCGGTAAGACCGTACATTTCAAGCAGCGGCGGAACCTTACCGGAACATCCGAATTTGTCCTCAACGCCCACCTTAAGTACGGGCACAGGACGTGTTTCGCATACGCACTCGCTTACAGCAGAACCAAGTCCGCCAATAATGTTGTGCTCTTCGCAGGTTACGATTGCGCCGGTTTCAGCCGCGCACTTTGCAATAAGCTCTGCATCAAGAGGCTTGATAGTGTGGATGTTTACAACTCTTGCGGAGATTCCTTCAGCAGCGAGAAGCTCGCGTGCTGCAAGTGCCTGCTCAACCATAAGACCGGTTGCAACGAGAGTTACATCCTTACCGTCAGCCATTACAACACCCTTGCCAAGCTCAAACTTATAGCTGTCATCAAAGAGGGTGGGAACGGCGTAACGACCGAAACGCATATAGCAAGGACCGTTGTGCTTGATAGCCGCTTCAACCATGAGGCGTGCTTCAACTGCATCGGCAGGCTGCATTACAACCATACCGGGGATGGTACGCATAGTACCAAAATCCTCAAGGCACTGGTGAGTAGCGCCGTCCTCACCAACGGAGATACCGCCGTGAGTCGCACCGATCTTAACATTAAGATGAGGATAGCCGATTGCGTTTCTTACCTGCTCAAAAGCTCTGCCTGCCGCAAACATTGCAAATGTGCTTGCGAAAGGAATGAAGCCGGTGGTGGAAAGACCAGCCGCAACTACCATCATATTTCCCTCAGCGATACCGCAGTCAAAGAAACGGTCGGGGAAAGCTTTCTTGAACATACCGGTCTTTGTTGCCGCCGCGAGGTCCGCGTCGAGAACTACCAGCTTATCATATTTTGCGCCGAACTCGGCAAGAGCCGCGCCGTACGCTTCACGAGTAGCAATTTTATCTGCCATTATCTTTACCTCCGTCCATTACTTAAGCTCGGCAAGCGCTGCGTCGATTTCAGCGATAGCCTGCTCATACTGCTCAGCCTTAGGAGCTGCACCGTGCCAGGAAACGTTGTTCTCCATGTAGGAAACGCCCTTACCCTTGGTGGATTTTGCGATGATAGCGGTGGGCTTGCCCTTGCAAGCCTTTGCAGCCGCAACTGCAGCCTCAATAGCATCAAGGTCGTGTGCATCGATGGAAATTACGTTCCAGCCGAATGCTTCGAACTTCTTATCAAAAGGAGTGGGATTCATGACGTTTGCAATCTCACCGTCGATCTGGAGTCCGTTCCAGTCAACGAAAATTGCCAGGTTGTCAAGCTTGTAGTGGGGTGCGAACATAGCCGCCTCCCATACCTGACCTTCTTCACATTCACCGTCGCCGAGAACTGCCCATACACGGTTGTCGGAGCCCTTAAGCTTTGCGCCGAGAGCCATACCGCAAGCGGCGGAAATACCAAGTCCGAGAGAACCGGTGGTCATGTCAACACCGGGAATATGCTTCATGTCGGGGTGGCCCTGAAGAATACTGTCGTGCTGACGGAAGGTCTTGAGGTCAGCCACGGGGAAAAATCCGCGGTTTGCGAGAGTTGAGTAGATCGCCGGAGAAGCGTGTCCCTTTGAAAGCACGAAGCGGTCACGGTTTTCCATGTCGGGATTTTTGGGGTCAACGTTCATCTCCTCGAAATAGAGATAAGTAAGGATTTCCGCAATGGAAAGGGAGCCGCCGGGATGTCCGCTTGCCGCAGAATAAACAGCGTCAAGAATACCGCGGCGAATCTCATAGGCAATGCGGTAAAGCTCTTTTTTGCGAGATTCTACCATTTGTTTGTCCTCCTGAAAAATAAATATTTGTCTAACCGACTTTTTCGCAAAAGCCGATCAAAAGCATATGTTGCCATACTACATATCATTATACACCGAAAAACTTTTTTTGTCAAGTATATTTGTCGGATTTTTTAATTCATAAAGCAACTTTTAAGACTGCGGAAAGTACAGATTGACAAAATCTCTCAAAAAGAAAAGCTCCAGCGTAACGGGTTAACCCGTTACGTTGGATATCTCTCTTTTTCCGTACTGTGCCATTATCCAATTTTTGCAAAGGCTAACGTCAAATTGATGCCCACCGTCAAATACGTCAAGGTATATGTTAGCATTCGGATGACGCTTCATCATCTCGCAGTAAAAGTCTATGCTTTGATGAACCGGTACCACATTGTCACGCTTACCGTGAAATATCTTCATGTTCGCCTTGGCTATTGTGTCCATGTATTTGACAGGAGAGCGGTCGTACATTTCACCGCTGTCACCGTTTGTGCAGGCGATTATATGCTTCACATACCCTTCGGGGCATTCTTCCTTCCATACGGCAATATCGCTTATAGGTACAAAGGGTGCGATTGCTTTAAAGTACTCGGGGCAATAGCCTGCCATAAGCATCGCCATATGACCGCCGCCGCTGAGTCCCACGAGAAATATGTTATCCTTGTCAACCGTGCGTGTATCGACAATGTGATCGATGGCGTCCTTTATATCCTGCTTGGCGTAAATCGAGCCGCAAGTCTTCATTGGCTCGGGGCTTGAATAGAAGTTAGGGCCTCTGAATTCGGGAAGCAGCAGATTGAAATTTTCTTCCTCTGCAAAGCCAAGAAGGTATTCGATTGGATTGTATCTGTCAAAGCTCCATGTATGCAGTCCCACAAGAAGCGGACGGGAAGCTTCGCCTTCGGCTGCGTAATAAAGTGACGGCTGCATCGTACCGTCAAGCGACGATTTTATAAAAATTTCTTCTTGTATCATGATTTATCCTCTGTTTTTAAAAATTATATTGTTCAGAACTTTGAAGCGACAAATACACTTACCCCTTTATAAACCGTTAACAATGCTGTACGGACGCTCTCCCTTGAGAACGCGAATAACATTGTCTACTCCTTCTTTGCAAAGTGCGGCAACCGCATCAGGGGTATTCCACGCTACGTGAGGTGTCAAAACAACATTGACAGCTTCGCGAAGACGCTTATCTATTTCGCCGCCCTCACGTTCGAACACATCAAGCCCCGCACCGGCGATAGTGCCGGAGCACAGAGCGTCAATAAGTGCCGCTTCGTCCACAAGACCGCCGCGCGCGGTATTTATGAAGATCGCGGACGGCTTCATCTTTGCAAAAGCTTCTGCGTTCATAATATGGCGAATAGCGTCGTTTAGGGGCATATGCATTGACAGGAAATCGGAACGTTTCAGAAGCTCGTCAAAGCTTACCGCCTCGGCACCGTATTCTGCAAGGATATCCCGGCTCACATACGGATCGTAAACAATAGGCTTCATTCCGCAGGCGTTGGTTCGTGCGCAGACATTTCTGCCGATGTTTCCAAATCCTGCGAAACCAATGGTTTTACCCGCAAGTCTTACGGACTGACATAATTCCGCGCTTCCCCACTTGTTATCCCTTATTATGTCGTTCATCATAACGAGCCGCTTGGCGGTGGCGAACATAAGAGATACTGCGTGTTCGGCTACATCGATAACGCCGTAATTCGGCGTGTTGCATACGAATATGCCGCGTTCTGCCGTGCGAACAGTATCAACGTTATCGTAACCGATACCGAATCTTACGATCACCTTGCATTTTTCCATCGCGTCAATTATGCCGCTGTGAAGCTTTACTGCTGTAAAAAGCACAGCATCGGCATCCTTTACTGCGGCTATGAGCTCATTATCCGTCTTGGGTGAAGGTGCTGCAAATTCGATGTCTTCAAGGGATGTGAACACATTCTTGGCATATTCTACAAATTTAGTTTCATCGGTAATGACAACTACTTTTTTCATACACAGTTCCTTTTCTTCGATTATTGTTGACAATTATCTGATTTTATGGTAAAGTATTTAATATAACCACCGTACATTTAGTTTACATTATTGTCAGATGATTTTCAATAGATTATCATTCACATAATTTGAACTATATTTCGCAGCGAGGAGTGCAAGTAAAATATATGTCAGACATTATTCATGTAAAGAGAATAGCTTCGGTAAGTATTTTCGATCTCTCACCTAAATTCCGCACATCGCTGGAAATCCATGACGGCTATGAGCTTGTGTATGTGGACAGCGGCACGATCAACTGCATAATCGGAAATGATGAAATAACCATCGCCCAGGGAGAAATGCTCATTCACCACCCGGGTGAGGCACATATTACTGTGTGCAACGGAAAAAAGAGGGCATCCATATTTACGGTAATATTTGAATGCCGCAGCAAGGCGATCAAACGGCTTTGTGATGGAACAATGGCTGTCCCGGGGCATCTTTTGCCACTTTTATGTCAGCTGATTGATGAGTGTCAAAAAACATATATTGTATCAAAATATCCACTTGTGAGAAAAGATGACGCACCGATTGGCGGCGAACAGCTTGTAAGAAATCTGACTGAAAGTTTTTTAATTTTCCTAACCCGCCGCACTGTGGATGCCCCATCGATGGCAGAGCGGCGTCAGCACAAGTCGGAATGTGACCTTGTGTCAGAAATCGCGGAATATCTTAGAGAGCACATCCATGAATGTGTAACACTCGATGAGCTTTCGGAAGTGTTTCATTTCGGTAAAACACATATGTGCGTCAGCTTTAAAAAACGCATGGGGACATCCATAATCAATTACCACCTTGATCTGAAGGTGGATGAAGCAAAGCGTATGCTCCGCGAGGAGGCGCTGACAGTACATGAAATAGCGGACAAGCTTGGCTTTGACAGTCCGGAATATTTTTCAAGATGCTTTTTAAAGCGTGTGGGTTACTCTCCGCGCAGTTTTAAAAATATGCTGATTACTTGCGTAAAAGAAAAGCGCTGATATAGAACAGCGTTGATTCGAAAGGATGGGTGGATATGATAAATTTCATATACGGCAGAGCAGGAAGCGGAAAAACCGCAAGGATCTGTGACCTTGCCGCAAAATCGGCATCGGAGGGCAGACGGGTATTTCTGCTCGTTCCCGAACAAATGGCTCTGGGCACCGAAAAGCGCATGACCGCACTTCTCGAAAACGCCCCCTCCTTATCCCTCGAAATCCTGAATTTCCGCCGTCTGTGCAACCATATCTTCCGTGAAGTCGGCGGACTTTCCTACAGCTACATAACAAAAAGCGGACGTATGCTTCTCATGTGGCAGACTCTCACCGAGCTTGCACCCATGCTGAAAACCGTTCACTCCCCCGACAGGAGCACCGTGGAACGTATGCTTTCTGTCATAACCGAGCTGAAAACTTACTGTATCTCCCCCTCTCTTTTGGAGCTTGGGGCTAAAAAGCTTACAGACAGCGAAAACAGCGGCAAGCTACGGGACAAGCTCCTTGATGTATCTCTTATCTATGCCTCGTATGTAAGCCTATCAAAAGAGCTGGGCGACGACGCCGACGATGACCTGACAAATGCCGCAAAAGCCCTCGCCGAAAACGCTATCTTCACCGGTGCGGATATATTTTTAGATTCATTCTGGGGATTCACACCCCAGCAGTTCGCCATTATCGGCGAGCTTTTCAGGCAGGCAGACAATGTTACCGTATCCCTTTGCATTGATATGACCCCCGATAAGATCGGGGAGGATCTGTTTGAAAATCAGCGCTGTACAGCCGTACATCTTCTTAAGCTCGCAAAAGCTTCCCGCTCCGAAATTTCCGAGGTGGTTCTCACCGAAAACCGCAGGGCTGACAATGCAGAGCTTCGTTTTCTCGAAAAGAATCTCTGGAGCCTTGACCTGCAGAAATCCGATTTCTTCAACGGAAGCGCAGAAAGCATAAAAATGATAGAGTGTCAAAGCCTTTTCGCTGAATGTGAGGCTGTAGCTGTTGATATTTGCCGCAAAGTCAGAGAAGGCGCATCCTGGCGTGACTTCACCGTAGTTGCACGGGGCATTGACAGATATGACGGCATCCTCGACGTTACACTTGAAAAATACGGCATCCCTCATTTTATTTCCGCAAGAACCGATATAAAAACCAAACCCATCATTAAACTTATTCTCACCTCTCTATCCTTGTTCACCTCAAATTTTGAGTGTGAGGACTTAATTTCGTACATAAAAACAGGACTTTGCGGACTTTCCCCCGAGGAAGTGTCCATGCTCGAAAACTATATCACTCTTTGGAATATCCGTGGGAAATCCCGCGTGTCCGAGGATTTCACCATGAATCCCGAAGGATATACCGCAAAATTCACCGAGGAATCACAGCGCAGGCTCGATGAAATAAACGAGCTTCGTTCACGGGTCGTAACCCCAATCTTCGATTTTCACGAACGCCTTCGCGAATGTAAAGCCACGGCAGATTTTGCCGCGGCACTGTACGCTTTTCTCGTTAGCCTTAATATTCCCGAAACTCTGCAGAAAATCGCGGATGCCGAGTATGATACAGCTCCCGAAGCAGCGAAAGAAACCGAGCAGCTCTGGTCGGTCATTATTGATGCCCTTGACGAAACGGCACTTGTGATGCACGGCCTTGAAATCACTGCGGATGTTTTTTCGGAGCTTTTAAGAATCATCTTCGATGAAACGGATATCGGTAAGATCCCTGCAGCAATAGACTCAGTAGTATGCGGTGATGCTTCTCTGCTCCGTGCAGATTCGAAGCATATTTACATAATCGGTGCAAATGACGGCATTTTTCCTGCCGCTCCGTCAACTGCCGGCTTTTTCTCTGACCGTGAGGGAGAAATTCTCGCCTCTGTCGGAATTGAGCTGGCACCGGGCGGCGAATATCAGGCGGCGGATGAACGTTTTCTTTTCTACCGTGCCGTGTCATCTGCATCACACAGTCTTACCCTAATCTGGTCATCCTCCGATCTGTCCGGTCACAGCATGAAGCCCTCCCTCGGTGCGGCAAGAATCCGAAGTCTTTTCCCCGAGGTCAAAGTCACATCTTATTCCGATCTTCCTATCGAAGAAAGACTTGAAGGAAGAAACAATCTTCTCGAATTTATCGCGGAAGCAGACGGCACGCCGTTAGGTGATTCTCTCCGCGAATATGCCGCAAAAGACAGCGAGCTTTCGGGACGCCTTGAACGCCTATCACTCCCTCTCTGTGATGATACGGAACAGCTTGACGAAAAAACCGCAGAGGCACTTTTTGGCGGCGATCTTGCCATGACTCAGTCACGGCTTGAAGCTTTTGTTCTTTGCAAATTCTCATATTTCTGCAAGTATGTCCTGAAGCTTGAGGAGAAGAAATCCGCCGAATTTAATCCTGCTGATATCGGCTCCTTTATACACCATATACTCGAAAAATTTGTCCGTCTTGCACAGGAAAAGGGCGGACTTTCCACCGTCAGCGACGCGGAGCTTGACTCTGCCCTCGATGAAATCGTCAGTGACTATATGACGCGTGTTTGCCGTATTGATGACAAGCTTTCCGGCAGCCGAATGGCTCACCTTTTCGCAAGGCTGAAGCGTTCCTCCCGTCTTCTTTGCAAAAATCTCATTGCTGAATTCAGCGGAAGCAAATTCTCGCCGAAGCTCTTTGAAGCGCCTATCGGAATCGTGAGAGATGACGAAAAATGCATAGAGCCGCTGAAAATCCCGCTTCATGACGGCTCGTCGGCGTGCATCTACGGTATCGCCGATAGAGTTGACATCTACGAAAAAGGGGACAAAGTCTATGTTCGCGTGGTTGACTATAAAACCGGCGCAAAGGATTTTTCTGCCGATGAATTGAAGCTTGGGCTGAATATGCAGATGCTTCTATACCTTTTCTCCATCTGGAAAAACGGTAAAAAGCAAAATAGCGGATT
Source organism: Candidatus Flemingiibacterium sp. (assembly GCA_045649205.1). GTDB lineage: Bacteria > Bacillota > Clostridia > Oscillospirales > CAG-272 > Flemingiibacterium. Next base: position 5,807 of record JAZRPJ010000021.1, on the reverse strand, counting down.
GTCCGTTCCCGTAAATTCGGAAATTCTTCCGGCAGGCGTGCTCTATTTCTCTGCCGGTGTACCGACAGTAACCCTCGATCATGAAATTTCCGCTAATGAAGTGGAAACCATGGTATCGGGAAAGCTTAACCGACGCGGACTTTTACTTGACGATCCGGAAGTTCTCGAAGCGATGGAAAAGGGACTTTCCGGTAAATATCTCCCCGTAAAGCAGAAAAAAGACGGCAGTCTTACCGGATCGTTGGCATCTCTTGAGGAGTTCAAGGGCTTACTCTCCGAAATGGAGGATACAATAAAGCGAATCGGCAAAGAGATGAAGAGCGGCAACGCCGAAGCAATGCCTCTCTGCGATAAAAAGCATGACGGATGTGCATACTGCCCCATGAAGCCCGTCTGCCGAAAAGACACAAGGAAAGGATGATAATAAAGATGGCAAGAGAATGGACCAAAGCCCAAACAGCCGCCATTGAGCATAGAGGCACTGACCTGCTTGTATCGGCTGGAGCCGGCTCCGGAAAAACCGCCGTGCTTACCGAGCGTATCATCCGCCGTCTTACCGACAGAGATAACCCAGCAGAAATTACCCGCATGCTTATCGTCACCTTCACAAAGGCGGCGGCAGGTGAGCTTAAGGAGCGGATCGCATCGGCAATAGAATCGGCACTTGCGGAAAATCCTGGCAACAAACGTCTATCAAGACAACTCCCCGCCCTTGACCGGGCGAAGATCTGCACGATTCATAGCTTTTGCCTTGATGTGCTGAAGGAGCACGGCGGAAGTGAGCTTATCCCTGCCGATTTCCGCATCGCAGATGAAACGGAAATAACTTTGCTCCGTAAAGGGATAATGAACAACCTCATCGAGAAGCTTTACAGCGACTCTGCCGACATAAAAATCGACGGCTTTGAAGATTTCGCGGATATGTTCGTGGGAACAAAATCCGACAATGAGCTTGCGGATATATTTCTCGGCATAGAAAAGGCCCTGTCAAGCTATCCCGAGCATATCGAATTTATTAAAAGAACCGCCGATTATCTCGCAAATTATGACGGTGACTTTGCCGCTACCCCCTATGCCAAGGAGATCTTATCCTACGTCAGCGGCAAATTTGACCGATACCGTAACATTTTCGCCGATGTCCTTTCTGAAATAACCTCAGACGAAAAGCTAAATAAAGCATATTATCCGCCCTTCACCAATGACATCGACTTCATCGACAGCGTGAATGCTGCAATAGACAGCGAAAATTTTGAAAATATATGCGCGGCTTTTCGCGCCTTTTCGCCGGTACGGCTGGGCGTTGTCAGAAATGCCGAATTATCGTCGGAGCTTGAATACGCCAAGGAAATGCGGGGAGAATTTCACGACGAACGAAAGGAATTTGCGGCGAAGTACTTCTCCCTCTCCCCCGAGGCTCTGAACAAAAACTGCAAAGCCACCGCTATAGCACTTAACAAGCTTTATACCATTCTTCGCACCTTCTGCGATCAGTTCGCCGGCGAAAAGAAACGGCGCGCCATTGTGGACTTTTCTGACCTTGAAAGGCTGACCTATGAGCTTCTCGTTTCAAGTGACTCCCCCGCACCTGCTGCTCTTGCCCTACGCGACTCCTTCGATGAGGTTTACATCGACGAATACCAGGACGTCAACGCCGTTCAGGACGGAATTTTCGCTGCTGTGTCGCGAGGTGATAACCGATTCATGGTGGGCGATATAAAACAGTCCATCTATGCCTTCAGAGGCTCTGACCCCATGATCTTCGCTGATTACAGACGTCGTTTTTCTTCTCCCGATGAGAACGGAACGGCCATATTCCTCTCCGCGAATTTCAGGTGTGATAAGAATATCATTGATTTCTCAAATATCGTTTCACTTTGCCTTTTCACAAGCGGCAGAGGCGACGTAGATTTCAGGGAAGAGGATATGCTTGTACACGGCAAGCTGGGCGATGAAAACGGCGAGCCGGTGCATATCGTTCTGATTGATGACAGTGACTCCGAGTCCGAGGACGAAATTTCATCGAAAGAAGCTATGTATATAGCAAGAGAATCCGCCAGACTTATAAAAGAAGGCAAAAAGAACGACGGCTCGCCGATCCGTCCATCGGATATAGCGGTACTCATGCGAAGCACAAAAGCACACGCCACTGCCCTTTCCGAAGCTTTCGACAGCGTTGGGATACCTTATTTCAACAACGTAAAAGGTGAATTTTTCGAAAACGCCGAGGTGCTGCTGGCACTTTCTATAATCAATATTATCGACAACCCCACAAGGGATATTTATCTCGCCGGGGCACTACGAAGCCCCATTTTCGGTTTTACTTTGTCCGATCTCATAAGGGTACGAAAGTTCACGCCGGAGGGCAGTCTGTACTCCGCCCTTGCTGCATTATGTGAAGCCGAGGACTTCCCAAAAGGCAGATATTTTCTGGATAAATTAAGTATGTGGCAGAGAAAGGCGGCGGGAATGAGAGTTGACCGCCTGCTTTGGTATATCTATACCGACACCGACCTTTTAGCTCTTGTTTACGATAAAGAAAATGCCGCCAAGCGTGCCAATCTGATGCTTCTCTATGAATATGCCAGACGTTTTGAAGCCTCATCCTTCAAAGGACTTTACAACTTCATTAGATACATAAACGACATCCTCGAAGAAAAGGCAGAGCTTGAAACCGCAAAGGTTTTCGGCGAATCCAGTGACACTGTAAAGCTCATGAGCATCCACCAATCAAAGGGTCTTGAATTCCCCGTATGCTTTATCTGCGGTACTGGAAAGAAGTTCAACGACAATGATCTCAGGCGGAATATCGTCATGGATAAATCCCTCGGAATATCCTTGAAGCTATCAGATGAAACAGGATTTGCCCGCTATGATACGGTTATTCGCCAAAGTATACTGCGGCGAATTTCCGACAGCCAGCTTGAAGAAGAAATGCGAATCCTTTATGTTGCCATGACCCGAGCGAGGGAACGGCTTTACGTTACAGCTCTGGCAAAAGAACCGCAGAAGTTACTTGACAGCGCCTATGCCGACAGCCTGCACCTATCACGGGATTCAATCATGAAAAACCGCGGCTATATGCACTGGATCCTCACTGCGGCAGAGCGCCACAAGCGAATAAGCCCAGACTCTGCACTGCCATTTGAAATTTCGGTAATGGGAACGGATGAAGTCCCTATGGATATCGGAGAAACGGAAGCGGAAAGCGAAATCAAAGAAAGCACGGAAAGTACCGATTTTTCAGCGCTTGTCCGTGAACGCTTCGATTTTAAGTATCCATCTCCCTCTGCTGCGAAACTGCCGGCGAAGTTATCGGTATCGAAGCTTTATCCCGGCGTTCTTGACGAGGACGCAGGGGAAGAACTTGCAATAGCAGAAGAAAAATACAGCTTCGCCGAAAGGCGTCCGCTCTTTCTTGACGGTAATACTTCCGAGCTTCCGGCAAGCGGCACAGAGCGAGGAACAGCAACCCACACTTTTATGCAGTTCTGCGACTTTTCGCTTTTCTCAAAGAATGATACGCCGGAAGCGTTGGCAGAAAAAATCGAACGTGAAGCGGAACGTCTTGCAGAGCGAAAATTCATAACAAAACGTGCTTCAAAGCTGATCAACATAAAGAAAATCGCCGGATTTTTCGGAAGCGAGCTTTTTAGCGGCATAAAAGCAAGCCCAAGTGTATTTCGTGAAAAGAGGTTCAATGTATTCCTGCCGGCATCCGATTTCACCACAGACAAAAGTCTTGCCGAGGAGATCTCGGGTGAAACAATTCTTGTTCAGGGTGTTATCGACTGCTTCTTTGAAAATCCGGACGGCACACTGACTCTTCTCGATTACAAAACCGACTATATAAGAGATGGCATGACGAAAGAAAACGCGGCAAAGCTGCTTACCGAAAGATACTATTTACAGCTTTCGTATTATAGGGCGGCTCTTGAAAAGATCAGCATGAAAAAAGTAAGCCGCACTGTCATCTACTCCTTCGGGGGGGGATATGAAATAGAAATCTGAAATTAATTTTGAAAAAACTATTTACAAATCTCAAAATATATGCTATAATTGTAGAGAACATATGTTTGTGAGGTGGAGAACAAATGACCGATTTCGAAAGATCCTGCTGCTTTACGGGGCACCGCAAAATAGAGTCGCAATGTATGAACGTCATTGTAAAAAAGCTGTCCCTTGAAATTGACTGGATGATAAGTCACGGGATCACGGACTTTTATGCCGGAGGAGCACTTGGATTTGATACCATAGCCGCCCTTGAAATTCTGTGGTACAAGCGGCAGGGGTGTTCCATAAAACTCCACCTTATGCTTCCATGTCCCGAGCAGACCAAGCGTTGGAATGAAAAGGATGTCGCTATATACAACGACATTCTTACGCAAGCGGACTCCGTTACAGTAATTGCCGAAAAGTATCATCCCGGCGCAATGCTGCAGCGAAACCGAGCTATGGTTGACGCCTGCAAATACTGTCTTTGCTACTATGACCGGACTGCGGAGGAAGCCACCGCAAAGCAGAAAGGCGGTACACTGTACACCATAAATTACGCAAAAAAGCTTGAACGGTCTATTGTAAATCTCTGCGATGACCCTATCGAAAGCTACCCTATCGAATTTTCTACAAACGAATAAAATTATTGCACTTTATAACACAGCGGCAAAAAGAGAAAACCGAGCGAATTTTTTCGCAAAGTTTTCTCTTTTATTTTTACGCATCACATTTCAGGAATACCTGAATTTTTTCGGAGTAAAATAATAGAGTAATGAATCCGAAAATATGAGGTTTCAGATGGAAAAGAAGAAACGTTTTATTATTTCCGCCGTCTATTATTTTCTTATTGCGGCAATTGTTTTTCTAACTCTCAAATATACTCTTTTTTTAGTTATGCCATTTGTTATCGGTTTCGGCGCGGCAACCTTCCTTAACCCCGCAGTACGTTTTCTTAGCAGTAAATTCAAAATGAAACGCCGTCCTGCCGCCCTTTTTGTTCTGTTAATTTTTTATGCCGCTCTCGGGGCTGTGTTTTCGGTTATCGCAGTGCGCGCCACCGTATGGATCGGCGAATTTTCTCGAAAACTCCCTGAGATTTACGCTGATAACATTGAGCCGATCATCACCGATCTTTTCGACAGGACACGGGAACTGCTTGCATCATTCACCGGCTCCTCGGACAGTCTTACTGTCGGCATCGGTGGACTTTTAGATTATGCAAAAAGCTCTATAGGCAGTATGGTTTCTGATATTTCGGTGCGGGCGATCGGAGTCATTTCCTCTTTTGCCGCAGCCATTCCGCAATTTATGGTGGGCTTGCTGTTCGCCGTCATATCAAGCTTCTTCTTTATCATTGACTATGAAAATCTTATAATAATGGCAAAATCCCGACTGCCAAACAAGACAATCGGGATCTTAATAAAGCTGCGAGAACACTTTTTCTCGGCAATTTCAAAATATTTACGGTCTTATTCCCTTATCATGCTGATTACCTTTTCGGAGCTTTTTTTCGGGCTGACTCTGCTCGGAATAAAAAATCCATTAACACTGGCTATAGTCATCGCTCTTCTTGATATGCTTCCCGTAATTGGGACAGGGGCGATCATCTTACCTTGGGCGGCAATTGAGCTGATAGGCGAAAATATTCGAATCGGGGTGGGGCTTATCCTCATTTGGCTTATCATCCTGATCGTACGCAACATCATCGAACCGAAAATCGTGGGCAGTCAGGTGGGACTGAATCCTCTGGCAACTCTCATTTCCATGTTTGTTGGCGCAAGGCTTCTTGGCTTCTTCGGACTGATTCTTGCCCC
>JAZRPJ010000020.1:0-2947 GCA_045649205.1 Candidatus Flemingiibacterium sp. | reverse complement strand
TCCATACCGAGCATATCACAGCCCTGTTTGATTACCTCACGGTTGCACTTTGCCGCAAATTTTTTATCCTTGAATTTCTTCATAAAGCTGGAAATTTCCATATCAGTAATTCCTGCCGGGCGCATTCTTGCTGCTGCCTGAATGATCCCGGTAAGCTCATCTACCGTGAACAGCGATTTTTCGAGAGCAGTAATAGGCTCCACATCATTGCACAGCCCGTAACCGTGTGCCAGTATAGCACGCACCTCTTCATCTGTAAGACCTGCCTCTTTCAGAGGCACTTCGGTATAACGCAGATGCTCGTCCGGATGCTGCTCATAATCGTAGTCGTGCAGATAACCGATTGCCATCCAATGCTTTTCGTCCTCGCCAAAGTGTTTGGCAAGACCGCCCATTGCGACCATTACGTTCTTTGCATGTAGGAACAGATGCTCCTCGGTGGTGGTTGTATTAAGTAATTCCTTTGCCCTTTCTAATGTAAGCATAATTATATCTCCTTTAAATTTTTATCTATATGCTGATTTTGCGAAGAGTATATCTATATTGTATCCGTTTATGCAAGGAGTGTCAAGGCATATTTTGTTAATCTTAACCTAACACAAAAAAAGATAAACCTACGGCGGCATTTCACGAAGAAATACCGCCGTTTCATTATACTTATTTATCAAGCCAAGCGAGAGTGCGCTCCTCGGTGAAATTCTTCGCATTGTAAAGAATTACGATATCATCAATTTCGCCGCCCTTTTCGATCATGGGGATAACGCCGGAAATAAGACCGGTGTTCATTCCGCGAAAGTCGATGAGAACGATACGCTCATAGTGGTTTACAAGCATGGGAACCATGCAGTGAGAGTATGAGTCCTTGACCATAACAAGAGTTTTTCCGTTCTTGTTTTCGGTGGTGATCTCCACATAAGGCTGATTCTCATTAAGGAATACCGAATATTTGCTTCTCTTGTTAAGGAAGCTTCTCTCGTAGAGAGTATCGGTCTTTCTCTGCCCCTGATTGTAGTTTACCTCAAGCTTCAGGTCGGTGTGGTAGGTGTCAAGAATATCAAAGCTGCCGGAGTAGTTTACCTTTGATGCCAATGTGCCGAGAAATTCACTTGATAATGTTTCCTTTGTAAGTCCGCCTTCACCTATTTCAAGAGGCTCAATGCCAAGTGTTTTGCAAAGCTCCGTATAGGCGTAATACGCGCCGAGAGAGGTCCAGTGATGGTCAGTACGGTAGTAGATGTATTCATCCTTGTGGGAATCAAGCACATCTCTTACATCAACAAAACTGCCAAGCTCTGAAACTCTGTCGATAAGCCCTGCCTGATCCCAAACGGGCGCAAATATGGGAAGCTTGTCCTCAAGAACAAGGGACGCAGTAGGCGCAAGCATTACCTTTACATTGTACTTGTCGCCGAGCTTTTCAAGCATCCCCTGAAGCACCGCAATATTCGCCTCCGTCTGCTCCATGTTCTGCTCGTATTTCTCGATGAGATATCCGTCCTTGCCGAAGTAAACTCCACCGCTGTCCTTTTTGCCGATAAGCTTTTCTGCAGCCGTTTTAATGGATATCCAGCTATCTCGCAGTACAAACTGGTCGGTCACAAATTCCTCGTACTTGAGGGTCCATTTTTTATCGTCATCTTCGTTAAAAAGCGCTTCCCAAGTAAACTTTGGGAACTGTGCCAGATTACGGTTTTCAGACTCGGAGTGGGTCCTTACCGGATTAACAAGACTTGCAACCGTCAGAGATGCGATAAGTCCGCAGAAGATAACAGTTGTGATAATATTTTGTATTTTCATTTTCATAATCTATCATCTCCTTAGAATCTGAAGTAGAGGAAGGGGTTGTAGGATGCGTCAACAAGGTATGCTGTGCAAAGAATGAAAATTGCCACGAATACAACATTCTTGAGAACCAGTCCGCCCGTTCCCTTTCCAAAACCGGTGGACAGTGTCTTCTCTGCGATCTTCTTCGGAAGATTTGTGGAAGCAACCGCAAGAATAACCAGAAGCAATCCGTTTGTCACAAGCATATAGAGTGAATTTGCATCCGCAAATGATCCGCCTGCACCAAACATCGCGCCTATATACTTGAATGCCACAGACATATCCTCAATAGCGAAGATGACCCAGCTTATGATTACAAGGAAAAGTGTGTAAATGTGTCCGATAGCAGCAGGTGCTTTCTTTAACACCTTCAAAAGGAAGAGCTTTTCGATAATCAGAAGTACGCCGAAATATGCGCCCCAGATAACGAAGTTCCAGCTTGCTCCGTGCCAAATACCGGTAGCGAGCCAAACGATGCAGATATTGCGGATCTGCTTTGCAAAGCCGTTTCTGTTGCCTCCGAGGGGAATATAGAGATAATCGCGGAACCAAGAGCCGAGGGATATGTGCCAACGGCGCCAGAATTCGGTGATGCTCTTTGACATATAAGGATAATCGAAGTTTTCGAGGAAATGGAAACCGAAGATCTTTCCAAGACCGATTGCCATATCCGAATAAGCGGAGAAGTCAAAATAGATTTGGAAGGTGTATGCGAGAATACCTATCCACGCGGTAAGCACAGGAAGCTCACTGATGTTCGATGCTACAACCGCATCCCAGATAAGACCTGCGCTGTTAGCAAGAAGAACCTTTTTGCCAAGACCGGTCATAAAGCGTGTTACACCAACCGAGAAATCATCGAAATTTTCACGGCGATTGTCAAGCTGTTCCGCGATGGTCTTATACTGAACGATAGGACCGGCAATAAGCTGTGGGAACAGTGCCACGTAAGAACCGAAGCTTATGACATTGTGCTGCACCTTCGCATCGCTTCGATAAACGTCAATTGTGTAGGACATGGTCTGGAAGGTGTAGAACGAAATACCAATTGGCAGCGGCAGATTGAGAAGCGGTATATCAACTCCGAAAATTGCATTTATGTTTCCGATAATGAAGTCGGAAT
>JAZRPJ010000019.1:0-4210 GCA_045649205.1 Candidatus Flemingiibacterium sp. | reverse complement strand
TATACCGCAGAAAAGAAAGAAAAATTAAAATTCAGAGTAGATCCACCTTTGTTTTTACCGTTTTATAACAGGTGGGGGAGAAATGTTTATTATGCGACAAAGCCCTTCTGTTATAATCCCATGACTCTCGATGCATCAAGTACATCCGGCTCTCCCGTGGTTTTGGCGGGGGACAAGTTCTTCGGAATCTTATCGGGCGAAAAGTGTACATTCGAGTTCGACGGCAGCCGATTTCTCACGGTATCCCTTGACAAAGGGGAATCACTGTATTATAACGAATCCTGCAGCCCTTATGCGGAGTGGCAGGAATACAATAAACTCCTCATCAAAACCGAGTACAGGCCGGAGAAATTCTGGTCAAATCTTGAGTACTGCACCTGGGTTGAGCAGGCGAGAAATGCGGCACTTACCGGGGCGGTGTCGAATGAGGATATCTTGAATGAAAAATTCGTATACAGCTATCTCGAACGCCTTGACAAGTTAAATTTCCCGAAAGGTAAATTTACCATTGATGACGGATGGCAGTTGGGGAGTCAGCATGGAACAGAGCTTCATCTCGGTGACTGGGAAGTGGATGAAAAGAAGTTCCCGAATTTTGAGTGTCTGATTGGTGAAATTTCAAAAGCCGGATATATTCCGGGGCTTTGGTTTACTCCCTTTACTTTTACAAGGGATTGCCGCCTTGCTACAAAATACCCCGAGCTTGTGGGCGAAGAATACAACGAAGACTATAACTGGTACAATATCCGCCCGGTAGAAGAAAAGCTTACCGATTATTACAAAGATATCTTTACGAAGTACATAGGAATGGGTATCCGCAAGCTCAAGCTTGACATTTCCTACGGACCGAAAAATGAAATGATACAGCTTCTTAAATTAATGAACGGCATCATTAAGGAAATTGACAGCAGTGTAGAGGTGGAAACGCAGATTCCGGATATCTTCGCCACAAGATATGCAGACACAGTGCGTATAAACGATGTCAGCTTCGACAACGCGGGCGAGTGGAGAAATGTTAACAGCGGACACTATGTAGTTTGCCGGAATTCTTCACCCGATAGAATACTCAATCTCGACCACATCGGAACCAACGCGCCTCTTGCTAATTACAAGGATTTCTCCGAGCATTTTGAACTTATTATGCAGTATTCGGCGGAATCGGGGGGATATCCGACGGTATCGGCACTTCCTGACATTTACGGCGAAGCTATGTGCGACAAAATGAGAGAAGGACTTTCCGCAATTTACAATAAGGACGGAAGCAGAAAGGACAGCAAATAATGCTAATTTATCAGCTTACAAACATCACGCCGCGTCAGATGATGGGTTATGTGATCAAAACCGATGGCGGCAAAGTAATAGTAATCGACGGCGGCTGGGAGGAGCAGACCTCGGAGCTTTACCGCATTTTAGAGATGGTCGGCAAAGATGTTGACATATGGTTCCTCACCCACGAGCATATTGATCATTTCGGCGCAATCAAAGGGATCATTAAAGATCACAAGGATGTCACTATAAAAAAATTCTACACAAACACCTGCTCCGAGGCAGTTGTTAATGCTTTTAATGAGTCGCAGCTCGCCGAACACCGTGAATGGAGGGACTTCGTGGAGGCGGAAGAACTTGATACCTTACGGCTTGAAATGGATCAGATACTTACCGTAGACAATGTCACAATAGAAGTCCTGGGGATAGACAATCCCGATATTTTTGTGAACAATTCCAATAACCAGTCGGTGGTTCTCAAGTTCATCGAAGGCGATTTTACTATGCTGTTCCTCAGCGACCTTGGCGTTGACGGAGGCGTGAAGCTGCTCCAAAATGCCGGCGACAGATTAAAATGCCGTGCGGTGCAAATGGCTCATCACGGGCAGTACGGAGTTGACAGGGAAGTGTACGAAAAAGTGGCGGCAAAATACGCCTTTTGGCCCACGCCCCGTTGGCTTTGGGATAACACCGAGTACCTCGGCAAGGGTGAAAAAGGCAGCGGACCTTTCGACACTCCGAAAAACATCAAATGGATGGAAGAACTTGGCGCGATAAACGTCACAAGCTTTGAGCATACCGTGGTTTTCGATACGAAAACCGAAGGATGGCAGGAGGTATAAAAATTACTGGTTCCTCCATGTTTTTCTTGACACATCCTCCTCTCTGTGATATAATGTATTGTGTCAGAAATGCAGGATGGAGGATGCCAAATGACAAAGATCATATTTATCCGTCATGGAGAGAGTACGGGAAACGAGCTGCGCAGATTTTACGGTCAGTTCGACGGTGCGCTTACCGAACGTGGACGTGAGCAGGCAAGGATGACGGCGGATTTTTTGAAGGACACGCACATCGATATTGCCTACGCCAGCGACCTAAGACGTGCCTTTGAAACCGGAAAGATTATCGCTGAACCGCATGGCCTTCAGGTTATTCCAGAGCCTTCACTCCGGGAAATCTATGCCGGAGAGTGGGAGGATCTGTCGTTTTCTGACCTGATTGAAAAGTACAAGGATGACTTTGATACATGGATGAACGATACTGTAAACTCTGCCCCTACCGGAGGTGAGAGTGTACGTGAATTAGCGGCGAGAATAGATGCTGCCGTATGGAAGATCGCGGAGGAAAATGACGGTAAAACCGTGCTCATCGCAACCCATGCAACGCCTATAAGGAGTCTTATTCCAAGGTGGAGAGGAGAGCCCCTTGAAACTCTCAACAGCATAAAATGGGTGCCGAATGCGTCGGTATCTATTGTGAACTACGATATTATCTCCCATAAGGCCCAAGCTGAGGTTGTCGGAGAAGCTTCATTCATGGGAGCGCTTGTTACGAAATTACCAGATAATGTATAATAAAAAGGCTGTATCACCGTGAAGTGATACAGCCGAATTTTTTACTTAGTGAGGCTTATACCAAAAGCTATTTACACCGTACATATAGATGAGCGCGCCCTTCGGCACTTGAGTGATGGCATTGAAAACATTCATGTAATCCCCTGCGCCGGCACCGATGGATATGGCGCCGAAAAATGCCAGGAATGCGAGCTTTGGAAATATCAGACCCAAAGCGTACGGTATAAAACCGAATACTATATTCGGAAGAAGTGACATAAAAATAAATCTCTTTTTTGTCATATCCTCCGCACCGAAAACAAACATAAGTCCTTGCTTCAGGTTTGAATAGATATATGCATCCTCTTTAAAGCAGACAGCGTGCAAGATCTCGTGAGGATACAGTATGAGCAAAGAAAGCAGCGCACCAATCATGGCAGGGAAATAATATTCTTCATAGGCGTAGCAGATAAATGGGGGAATAAAAAATACAACAGTCAGAATAAGTGCGATGATATTTGCTTTGATGGCAAGAGCCTTCATATCGGCAGGCTCTTTGAATGGAACAGCTCCAGCGCGGTGAGGCTTTGATGGCAGTGAGTCTGTACTGCCGTTATATTTACCCATAAAATGCAGTTTCATTATTATTCTCCGATCAAAAAGCATAGAGCCTCCGGGAAAAATATCTCTCGGAGGCTCATTTTTATGTTTATTGCAAATTAATAAGCGATACCCTGAGCCTTCATTGCCTCAGCCACCTTAAGGAAGCCTGCAATGTTAGCACCTGCAACAAGGTCGCCTTCCATGCCGTATTCCTTTGCCGCTGCAACAGAGCTGTCGTAGATATTCTTCATGATCTGCTTGAGTTTTGCACCGACTTCTTCTGCAGTCCAGCTGTAACGCATGGAGTTCTGACTCATTTCAAGACCGGAAACTGCAACGCCGCCGGCATTTACTGCCTTGGAAGGAGCAACAACTACGCCGTTTTCCTTGAGGTATGCATCAGCCTCGTTGGTGGTAGGCATATTGGAAACCTCAACATAGTACTTGAGTCCGTTTGCAACCATGAGCTTTGCGTCGTCGAGCTGAACTTCGTTCTGGGTCGCGCAGGGCATGATAACGTCAACCTTTTCTCCCCAAGGCTTCTTGCCTGCGAAGAAGGGAACACCGAACTTGTCAGCGTAGTCCTGAACCTTGTTACGGTTGGATGCACGCATCTCGAGAAGGTAGTTGATCTTCTCCTCAGTTACAAGACCCTCTTCGTCATAGATATATCCGTCGGGACCGGAAACAGTTACAACCTTACCGCCGAGCTCGCAGATCTTCTTTGCTGTACCCCATGCAACGTTACCGAAGCCGGAGATAGCAAATGTCTTGCCCTTGATGTC
>JAZRPJ010000018.1:0-2276 GCA_045649205.1 Candidatus Flemingiibacterium sp. | reverse complement strand
CCTCCGACTTCCGCCGTCATTTGCAATGGTTCTCGATTCGCCTTCAACAAGATAGCTCTGGAACTGACCGCCGAGCCACCATGCATTCTGCCAGTCGCCGTCGTCAAAGTCCACATAGTTTTCTTCCAACGTAAAGAGGTTGATACCGGGTGAGCCTACGCCGACAGTTTCTTCGGGTTCAGGTTCAGGATCAGGTTCGGGTTCGGGTTCGGGTCCAGGTTCCGGCTCTGTTGCATTTTCTTCAAAAACTGCATAGAGAGACACGTCCGCATTACCGAGCGATACAGTCTCTACTGTTTCAGCCGCGCCGTCTGTTGTTGCCCAGCCCACAAAGGTATAACCGTCTTTTACGGGGTCATCAACCAAAGACACCGATGCAGATGAAAGATATGCACCGTTTGTACCGTCTACGGGTGAAGTATAGGCATAGTCATAGCTTTCGCCGTCTACATAGTAGTCAAACCTGTAGTAAGGTGCGATTGTAACGTCATCAACGTCAACTGTCTGTGCAGTATCCTGAACGGTAGCACCTACACGCACCCAGTAATTTGACAAAACAGAGGCATCGTCTTTAATGGTAAAGTCTGAGCTATAGTAAGCCCAGTCCTTTCCCAAGAAGAAGCAATGTCTTGAAAAATCGTAATCAACTTCACTTTCGCTGTTACCGCCGACAAGGAAATATCCATCCTGTGATGAACGTCCGTAGAAGCCGACAAAAACAGGTCTGTCTGTTTCGATTGCATAGCCTGCAACGTCATTTGCAGGATAGTGGGTGCCGTAGATAAAGCCGTCATTTGCCGCATCCCACGAGAAGCGTACATAATCGCCTCGCGAGTCGCCGTCATTCATAACGGTTCTTTGTCCGTTTGTTACAAGATAGTTGCTCATTTGACCGCCTGTCCACCAGGACTGCATCCAGGTAGCAGAAAAGTCATTTGCTGCATTTGCACCGGTAAAGAAATTTTTACCCGGAGTGAGTGTCAAACCGTCTGCAGCAAGAGAAGCTGTGTCATCTTCTGCAAGTGCTGTCAGTGGGACTGACAAAACTATCATCAAAATTGCCAATAAAAGAGAGAGTAGCCTTTTCATAGGGATTATCCTCCTTATAAATTATTACATTTTAAGTATATCAAAAGGCAACCACTGGTGTAAATATCTCACTTTTGTAAAACTTATCCTTGTTTTGGATATTTGTCGGAAATTTGCGGCAATTTTCGTAAATATTTTGTTTTTTCAATTGACAGGACAGAATTACAAGGCTATAATCTAAATAAGAGGTGGTTATATGATTTCATTTGAAAACAGTCCTTTATATCTTGACGACATTTCTCTTATATATCTCGGAAGATCCGGAATTGGCGTTTTTATCGAAGAACACATGCACGGAGGAGTTTATGAGCTTTCCGTTATTACTCGCGGAAGCGGCAGGATGTACACGGGAAGTGTGGCGGCAGAAGTAAAAAAAGGCGACATTTATGTTTCATTTCCTTTTGAAATTCACAAAGTAGAATCGGATTCCGACGATCCACTGTCCTACGACTTTATCACCTTTTCGGTAAACTCCTTCAGATTTGCCGATGAGCTTAACAAGGTATGGTCTCAGAACATCTCACCAAACTCAAGGGTAATACACAACGAAAAGGTGATTGATTTAATTGACTGTATCCTCTCAGAGTTTGACGACAATAACAAAAACAGCACCCCGTTTTCCAACGAAATGCTTTCTGCTCTGTGCAATCAGATGATTGTTTACGTGTTAAGAGGAATGAAGGCTGATTCATCTAAAATCGCTTCCACAAATAACAGCAACTCCGAACTTTGCTACAAGATGATGAATTACATTGACACCCATCTTTACACTCTTACAAATCTCAACGAAATGGCACATGATATGGGCTACAATTACAGCTATTTATCAGCCCTTTTCAGAAAAACAACCACCGTTTCCCTCTCCTACTATTACAGAGTAAAGCGGCTTGAGACGGCAAGACTTTTGCTTGCTGAAAACAAAAAAAGCATTTCTCAGGTGGCAGAGCTTATGAATTACTCGAGTATTTATGCTTTCAGCAAGTCATTCAGAGAACACTACGGCGTTTCACCGAGAAAGTATCTGCATCAGTTTACGAGTAATGCAATAAAGTCGAATTAACATAATGCACCGCTTTGACAAGGCAAAAGTCAAAATCGGTGCATTTTTTCGGAGAAAAGTTTCCGAGTGAATTTTGACCTCGGAAAGCCCTTATTTTAAGCCATTTTCGAGGCAAAAAGAAAAGAAC
>JAZRPJ010000017.1:0-7958 GCA_045649205.1 Candidatus Flemingiibacterium sp. | reverse complement strand
CGAAGACTCATCAGCTCATCAATTTCCGAGAGCAGGTCAAACCCTAACTTGTTGCGAAAACGAAGTCCGTCACCCTGATGCTTGTTGAGAGCTATGGTCTGCTGACCACGCCAGTCACCCTTATTGTCCTTGATACTGATTTTATAGTTTTTCTGCACGTTTCGGCTGGATGATTGACCGCGTATCTGCACAGTACAGTTTGGCGCAACCTGACCGTAACCAAGCTCACCGGGGATCAGACCGTTTTCGTCGCCCACCTGTATAAGTCCGGCTATTTTATACCGCTCCACACCCATTTCTTCGTAATCGTAAGCCGAATAGGTGTTTATTTCCTCCCATGTGTGATCGGTATTCTCGGCGGAATTTCCCATGGAAACAGTGAGATACATCGTTACAATCTCGGTGTTGTTCTGCTGTTCGTAGAGCAGGTTTTTATCGCGTATATGAATATTTTCCTTGGTCTGTATTTCTGATTTATCAATAGTTGTGCCGAGCTTTGAGTTCACAGCCGAATCAAATGTATTGTCGCATCCGAGCAGAAACGCTGAAAAAGTCAAAATCAGACATGCGGTGGATAAAATCTTTTTTCTCATTTTTTTGTTTCCTCCAATTTATCCTCCAAAAATACTCCGAGTCTTGTAAACATACCGGAGCGGTCCTCCGACACAAGCGGCTGAACTGACAGAATATAGTACGGAAGACGTTTTGTAAAATAATTAAGCCTTACGACACATACGAAGGCAAATATCATAGCGGCAATCAAAAATCCGAAGCCGTAATAGATGTTGGGAAATAACAGCGATAACAGTGAAAAGATAACTGTTGTCACAGCAAAGACTGCGGTGGTGATAAGTGCACCTTTGTAATCAGTGAAATAGAGCAAGATCAGCATAAGCATATTTCCGATAGCATAAATGCCGTATCCGACGCAGAGAGTACGGAAATATCCGCGCATGACCTCGTTGAATCCAAGCGGAAGCAGATCGAGAAGATATCCGCCAAGCGCAATAACGGCGGCGGTAAATAAAAGCTGCTTCAGGGAAGTGTAGAACAGCTCGGTTTTGAGCGTCCCGATCATTTCCTTTTCGGCTTGCTTTATGTTGTCGATAGTGCCCTTATCATTATAAAGGCTGTAATGATTGCGATATTTGGGGTAAAAGTTTACTTCAACCGATACAACAAAATTTACAGTAGTCATAAGTGCGGTCATAAACGCAAGCAAAGCGGGAACATCATGCCACGGTGCACCGTAAAATAAGCCGTGTACCTGCACGCCAATATCTGAAAACCACATTATCACAAGATGAGAAAACATTCCGATATTCATAAAAAATCCGGAAAGTGCAAGCGGCAGAAAAGTATCTATCCACTTAAGGAAGGTGAAGGCACCGAGTGCTGTGTGCGGGAAATATCGGTGAAGCAGAATAACGTCCCATATAAGCATAACGCCGTATCCGACACTTACCGAAAACAGAAGCGATTCGATAACGGGGCGGCCTAACCACAAAAGGAGTGCACCGAGGAGTATGCTTACAGCAACGGAAGTAAGAAACGAAAGGAATATCCCCTTATAATCCTTAATTGCAGACAGAAAGCTCATAGCATTCCAAACTATAATAAGCTCACCGAAAAGTGTAAAGCAAAGTATACCCTGTAAAAAGGTTGCACCTGAAAAAACAAGAAAAATACCGTATAACACACAGCCGACAAGCAGCATAATAACGGTAGAACCCCAAAATGCCGGCAAAACTGCTTGGTTCTTTTCTTCAAAGAGCATATCTGCCACATATCTTGTTACCACCATGGAGAAGAAGGAGGAAACCGTAACCGATGCAAGTAGGGTGTAGGTTATCATACATATAAGCAGTTCCCTGGTGTGAAGTCCAACCCCGAAAAAGGTACAGAGTGCCATTATACCAAGAAGCAGTAAAACACCGAGAAGCATGGGACCGGTACATATTACCGCCGCATAGCCGTACGCCTTGGCGGAATTAAGTACGCCCTTCTTGGCAAACAGTTTTTTTAATTCGAAGCCAATTCCGGCCATTCCTTTTCCACCTCTTTATAAAGATCACGGTATTTCGTGAGCATAATAATATATCTGAAATTCTCGTATACTCGCCTCTGACCGATCTCGCCCATTTTCAGGCGAAGCTCTCTTGATTCACAAAGCAGCTCCATGGCGTCAGCAAGCTTTGAACGCTGCATAGGCGGAGCGAAATATCCTGCCTTCCCGAGGGTATCACCCGGCTTCCCGTTGAGAAGCTCGCTGCAGCATCCAACATCCGTCGTTACTGCAGGACGTCTTGCGGCAAATGATTCGAGCACCGACAGAGGCTGTCCTTCAGAAATGCTTGTAAGCAGAGTGAAGTCGAGCTTTTCAAAATATTCGATAATGTTAACGCGGCCCGTGAAAATAATCTTATTCTCAAGACCAAGCTGTTTTACGAGCGCATAGCACTCGTCGGCGTATTCTTGATCGTCAACGCCGCCCATGATGTGAAGGCGTACATTGTCACGGCGTGCACAAAGCTCGAAAAACGCATATATCATGGTTTTGATATCCTTTATAGGTGCAAGCCGGACGACCGCACCGATATCAACCATGCCATCATCCTCCTTGAGAGGGATATCACAAAGCTTCTCATAGCTGATGCCATTTTCTATAACCCTGCATTTAGAAGCCTCGCATCCCATATCAATCTGTGTATACATTGCCCTCGTAAATAGCGATGTGACACGGAATGCACGCTCATATGTTAGATCGGAGAGCATATAGAAGAAATCTATCCAGTGTGGTTTGAAGGCTCTTGCCCCCCATTTTGCACGAATTATTTCTTCTTCACGTTCTCTTGTGTAGATGCCGTGCTCGGTTAGGAGCATCGGCTTTTTTGTTATATAAGCCGCCATTGAAGCAAGCAGTCCGCCGTATCCCGTACAGATGGCATGATAGCAGTCCGCCTGTGGGATTTTGGAACCCATTAAATAAAGCACGGGCAGAAGACGTGAGCGTACAGAATGGAATGTATCCGAAAAAGCTGTAAAAGGAAACTCCTTTCGGCAGGTTTCAGTAAGCATTTCAAGAAAGCTTTCGCTTTTAAGGTATGACATCGGATTGATTTTTCGTACCTGATACATCTCAAAAAGCAGGTTCCAGTCAGGCTTGTCAGAGGAGACAAGTCGCGCAAGTGCCTCATTTTCCGCTTTGGTGAAGTGGTGTTTGAATATTCCCGTATCTTTAACACGCAGAGCATCATCGAGAAACACCTGCTCCACCTCTACTACATTATCAGGCAAGGTGTAGACAAACTTGTCCCTATCTTCAGCTTTAGCACCGATAACCCACAGTACAAACTCATGCTCCGGCATTTCATTTATGTATTGATGCATCCAAGTGGAAACGCCTCCGTTGATAAACGGATAACAGCCTTCCAAAACCAAACAGATCCTCACGGTATACTCCTATTTAAGTGTAATATCAACGGTATCCGATTCTGCTCGAAGCAGATAAAGTCCGCCTGTCAGATGGGTGAGTTCACCGCCCATAACATTGTCGGGCAATTTTTCGTTGAAGCGGACGAGGAACTGTGCCTCGTCGCAGAAATTGCCGATAGTTATTTTCACGCCGTTGTCGGTGTACTCTGTTTTTGGCGAAACGGCGACAAAACGCTGTACGGCGGCAGATGCCTCTGTTCCGGTGAGATTTCGAAGTCCGGGAGCGGAGTCATAGAGCCAAGACAGATACACGTCAAAACGTCGTTTCATCTCACCCCAACCAAGCTCCGCGCCACGTTCGGGGTCGAGTGCATCATCGGGGTGTGTGAAGTGGCTGTTAATAAAATGGAAATTAAGCTCGGATACAGCCGCCATATTTAAAAAGTCATCCATAATAAAGCCGTAAACTACACGAGGCTGATCGACAACTCCGTTTTCATCCACCGAAAACTCCTGCGTACAGCCAAAGTCAAGCTCCGCATCTGCTATATCATCAAAATAAATTCCGGAAATTGTTTTTATGTGAGGATATTCCTTTATCAAGAACTCTCTTCCCTCGTCAGACAAAAGGTTCGACGGCGGAACATACAGAGAAAACTCGGCATCCGGAAAAAGTGTGTCGCAAAGCTTGATAAGCTCGTCAAATGCAGATTTCATGGCAGTCTCGGACTGCCAGGTTTTGTAATCGTAATGGTCCTTGTAATCCTTGTTCGACAAAACGAGGGGCTGATGGTTGTAGCCGTGGTAGCCAAGCTCTCCGCCTTTTCTGAGGAGCATATTTCCGAAATTCAAGAATGTGCCCGTATCAGGGGTTGCATCTGCTGTTCCGTCAACGTGATTGTCATAGGATTCGATGGCAAGTCCAGTGTATTTGAGCCCGTATTCGTCGGCAAAATTCATCATATCCGGCCACCAGATGTTTATGTAGAAATCACGAATAGTTGTGTGATAATCACGCTGTATGTATTCGCTGTTACCGCTCGGTATCTGCGAGGGGAAGTCATCAAGGTAAAACGTGGATGCGTTTATAACGGGATACACGCACACATCCGAAAGCAAGCTGTATGACGCCGCGTAAAAGCCGCGCATCGCTTTGTCATACATGCCGATATTATCTACGACAAATACGCCGTTCCCGTACTCTTTCTTCCAGACAAGCGGCACACCGTCGGGCCCTTCAGCATTTGCATATATCTTTGCATCGTCAGAAAGCACAACAGTCAGCGACGATTCAAAGGGATCGGAAACGGCAAAGGCACGTCCGCCGCCTATCATGAAGTCCTCGCTCGGATAGATGCTCTCCACCGTGTAGTAGTCCGGCGAAAGGTCATCAATACCGATCATCTGCGATATTGCAGATGAATATACGTTGGTTTCAAGCACCAGCGGAAACCATGCGGCTCCACCTTCATGTACAAAGTCACAAAGGTCGGCAATTTTCTGCCCGAGTGGGGTAAGGTCAGACAAAAGAACGATAACCTGCGAAAATTCATCAAACGATGGCAGTGCATCATTTCCTATGTCTACAGCGATATGTCCTACTTTCATATCGGCAAGAATTACGTCAAACTGCCCATATGCTATACATGAAGATACATCTTCGCTGCTGTGAATAAGGAGCGTGTTTTTCTCAAGAGAAGTGAACGCTTCATCTTTTGTTATAATCATATCCTGCGGCATCAGCTCAATACTTTTGTCGTAGCGGTTTGCACGTATTCCGCTTAGTTCAACAAGGAGAACTGACGCAATAAGCGAAAACACAAACAGGATAACAAGTATTCCTTTGAATCTGAATCTGCGAATACCATTTATCAGCTCGCCCAAAATGCAAGCGCCTCCTTCGTTTTTGATGACATATATATGTGGCTGTTTTCCGTTTCTTTAACAAAGTTCTGTATCTCGTGGCCCTTGCCAAGGGAAGCGAGGAACTGTATTTTCAGAAGGATATACTCCTCTGCATCGGGCCATCTTTCGCCCATTCTGTTAATAATCTCTCCTGCCGCATCGTAATTTTTGCGTTTCAGTTCGTTTTCGACAAGGCGTGAGTAATCGTGGATATCGCCATCCACAGCTATTTTTTTGTTCATAAGCTGTGCGAAAAGCTCACGGTTCATGACCTCAACCTGTCCCTGCATCAGATTCTGGGTAAGACAACTCCATAAAAAGTCTATGTAATTTGATAAAATCTCCATATCGTCGGGATTTGCGGCATGCTCTGTTTCAAGCTTTTGGAGCATATAATCGTTTTCCTTGGATATCTCCACCATCGCCGTTACCGCATAGTGTACGACCTCGGTGTCATCGTTATTTCCGGCCTTTTGCAGGAATTCCACGTAGTCGCCCGGATTATCATTAAGGACGTCCATTATAATCGAGCGGCGTTCCCTCGCCGAGTTGATAAGCAGAGCTTCTTCGATCGGAATTGCAGTATCCGCTTTCTTTTCGTCAACGGTAACACTTTTATAAAGCTCTGATTCAAGCTTTAATTTTTCAACACCGATCTCGGCAGAATCCGTGGCATCAAATGCAATCTGAAAATGCAGTATAAGCACAATCAGTATTCCCCATAAAGGGATCAGAAGTGCCACGAAAAACATATATTTATGTACAGACAGAACTCTTATTTTGATTCCGATAAACACAAGCAGACATACAAGAATATGTACTGCTGCAGCTATGATATAAAGCATACATCGCCTTTCTTATTTTACTACGGTGACGGTAATGTCAAGTCCACAAAATCGCGGCAAAATAAACTCAATGTCCTTTTCGGATGCCTGGGAGAGAATGAGTCGCAGTTTGCCGTCGTTTGTAATTCCGAGAATATCGTTAAGTCGGATTTTGCCGGTGAGCATTTCATTGGCTTCTTTTAAGGTATGACCGTTAAGGTCAAATTCCAGCACAACGTAGGTTGATACCTTCTTTTCTGCGAGTGCGGCAAAATTCTGTACACACTCTTCAAAATATTCGGCATTCATTATGTGTGTGCCGCTGATATACTGCTTTTCAACAAGGGCATTACCGTAATCGTATGCACGCAGAAGTGACATCTGTACGAGGTCACGCAAAATCTTGAAAAGGTTCACATAGTAAAGCGAACGC
This sequence comes from Candidatus Flemingiibacterium sp., assembly GCA_045649205.1. Classification (GTDB taxonomy): domain Bacteria; phylum Bacillota; class Clostridia; order Oscillospirales; family CAG-272; genus Flemingiibacterium. The sequence goes on along the minus strand of JAZRPJ010000017.1, from coordinate 1,361 downwards.
TGTCCCATATCTGCGTGCCACAGAAAAATCATCAGTACAAGCTCATCGCCGCGGTAAACGCCTGCCGCATACATGGGATATTCGCTTTTAAGCTCGGTGTTTCTCCATATACCGCCGTCACGAAGCTTTTCTATAACCGGAGCATAGGTCTGCAGGGAAACAGAGCGTGCGGCAATGTCCAAAAGATCTCTTGAGGCAACCTCAAGCCGTCCGAAAGCGTTATTTGCGTTTACGGAATATACCGAGATGCTTTTGTTTTCAAGTATCTCCTCGAATGTTTCGATTGTACGAAGATATAGCTGCTGCGGAGCAACGGTGTTGAGCTTTCGTGTAATGTCGAAAATCTTGCCAAAGCTGTCCTTTGAGCTAATGATCTGCTTCTTGAGGTCCTTTTTCTCACGAAGGGTGTCCTCGTATATCTCACCGGTAAAGATAAGCTTGTCTTCGAGAAGTCTGTTCTGCTCTTCGAGGTATTTGCCGTGCTCCTCTTTTTTTAAATTGACGTAACCGCAAAGTCCACCCACTAAAAAGAAGAACACAAATGCGAGCCAATTCGTCGGCTCATAGAATATCGTCAGCGGATCAGTGCCTGCCATAACCTTTGCGATAAAATACGAAATACTTGCAAGTGCCGATGAAGCGATACCGAAGGACAAACCGTACAGCGTTGCCATAATAACGATAAATATCGTTCTGAAATCAACGATTGAAAAGATAACAGCAGAATCGGTTATATGTATAAACAGCTCCGACATGAAGAAAAGCAAAAACAGCTCTATGATTTTTATCGCAAAAGAATGTTTTGAAAGCCATTTTTTGATTGCGTCCAAAAAAGTTTCGGTTTCATCTTTTTTGGTATTGAGATAAAGTGCGTACTGATCCTCTAAATCCTCGAGAACGGATATCTTTGCAAACCAACCGTATTCGTTTCGCAGTGCTGTGTTCGTGGTTTTGATAACGCCAGCGGTATGGCTCTCGGTAAATTCCGTAGTTACACCGGGAGCGATTATTTTAAGCCTCTCGGCAAAATCGGAAAATGTGAGGTGAAACTCATCACCGACACTTAAAACTCCACTGCCGGCTTTCCAGTTATCAACGATACGGATAAGCAGATCCGACAAATCAGGCAGAGAAAGGAAATGCATCTTTGCTGTGGACGATTCCGGAATACATACGGTTTTACCCGAGGATATCTGTTCAAATACACCATAAAGGAAATCTTTTTTATATACTGCGCTGTATAGATATGGAATCTGTACGGTTTTTATATCAAGCGAATAGCGCTTTGCGTAAAATTCGCAAAGCTTTTCGTTAGCGGATGCCATTATAGCCTTATCGGTTCGCTCGCTGAATGAAGAATC
>JAZRPJ010000016.1:0-13428 GCA_045649205.1 Candidatus Flemingiibacterium sp. | reverse complement strand
CTTTACAGAGAAAATCCCGATATTCACGCGGCAGTCCATGCTCATCCCCTTTTCGCCACCACCTTTGCCATTGCCCGTCAGCCTCTTGACGCACCAATATACCCGGCGGCGATGATGAATCTCGGCACAGTACCCGTTGCGGAGTATTCTCCCCCCGGCACCGAGGGAGTCGCGGAGTCGGTAGTGCCTTTTGCGAAGGATCACCGCGCACTGCTTCTTGCAAATCACGGCGCACTGACCTGGGCGAGGGATATTCTCACGGCATGGTACAGAATGGAAGAACTTGAAAATTACGCTCACATGACCTTCAACACGCTGTACGTCATGAAGCAGGCGGCGGAAGTTCCGGTAATTCCTACTCTGCCAGATAAGAAGTGAGTTTTTTATATAAAAAAGTCTGCGAGGTCGCAGACTTTTTCTATTTCATCCCCTTCATGCTTTTTCGAAGCCGACGAGAATTCCACCCTTTTCAGCGTAAAAGCTACAAAGACCTCTGAATTTATGTATTTCAATTTCCGCATCCGGGAATTTTTCCAGAATCAGCGCTCTCACCTGCTCCGCACCAGCCTCATTCCGGCAATGACCGATACTGACCTTGCCTCCGCAATAACCCTCGCTCACAATACTTTCTGTTAAGGTTTCAAGAGAGCGCTTTTCTCCCCTGCACTTGTGCATAGGCTCAAGAGTTCCCTCGTCGCTTGCCTTTCCAACAATGCATATGCCGGCAATTCCGACCATCTTTGCCACAATGGGAGATACCCTTCCGTTATTGGCAAAGGTTTTCAGAGATTTAAGTACAAATACAAGCCCGGTCCTTTTCACGTACTCGGTGATGTATCTGCAGATCTCCTCATATTCCATTCCGCCGAGAACACACTCCTCAAGCTTTTTAACAGCAAGAGTCATCTCAGGTCCGGCGGAAAGACTGTCAAGCACGAAGACACGTCTGCCTTCATGTTCAGCCTCATAGGTCTGCTTTGCGGCACAGGCAGAATTGTAGCTGCCGGACAAACCGCTTGTAATAGTAACACAGAAAATATCATCTGCGTCACCGAAAGCATCCAGCCAATCCACCGTATTAGGACAGGATGATTTGGATTTTCCTTTATATTTGTACAGATAATCCACCATCCCGTCAATGTCAAGTGCAGAGTTATCTGTAAATTCCTGCTCGGCGGTTATGACCTTCATTGACGCACTGTCAAACTTCACAGACCGAAGACTGAAAAGATCGCAGGACGAGTCTGCAACGATTTTGATTTTTCTCATAGCTCTTACCTTCCAAATTCACCCGGACGGTTTGCTATATTTTCAAGCCCGTCCGATATAATGATTAAGCTGCGGTAGAAATCCGCACGCTCCTCTTCCGTAAGACCCATACTGATTTCGGAAAGCACGCCGGCAATTTTGTCAGCGATTCTTTTTCCTGCCTCCGTACCTTTTTCGGTGAGGATCAGAGGACTTTTATACCGCTTCGCAGATTTTGAATTGCAGGTAAGAAATCCCTCTCCCTCAAGAAAATCCAAAGCCCGCGAAATTGTCGCCTTATCCTCTTCACAGCACTCACATAGCTCCGTAGCCGTCTTGGCTCTGTTCGAAAAAAGATAATACAGGCAGGACACATGGGCACTGCGCAGCCCGTAGTCTGCCATTTCCTGATTTTTTATCTTTCTGATGTTACGGCTGATTTTAGCAATCAAAACCGTAAAGGTTTCAAAACGCTCTTCCATCTTCCAGCCTCCGGTCTTAAGAAGTTTTCGCACTTGTTGAAACATCAACAAGTACAATAACAGTATACCACAAACTTGTTGAGATGTCAACAAGTTTTTTGATTTTTTCCAAAAAACGCTTATGCTGATCTTCACAGCACTTCCCCGAGGGGGATGTAATTAGATAATCCTCCTCGGAGATTCCCTGATAAACTTGGCTTCGCCTTTGAATATACCTTCGCCTTTTGTCAATAATCATAAAACAACCATTAAACGAAAGGAATCCCGCGGCTGATTTTCGCCGGCAAGGGAGTGAAAGCAGAAAATGATAAAAGGAACTCAGCGCAGAATCATCATGGTAAAAGATACCGAAAGCCCTTATTTCGACTCGGCATATTTCGTTATCAAAAATGATATTCCAAATTTTCACCGTGACAGTGACATACTGAGCGAAGCTAACCGCATGCTGGAATCTTACAACAAAAATGTGCCTCACCGGAATAACGGACTTTTTTCGCTGTCCAAAAAGGGTATGGTTATTCTCTTTTCCATCGTCACTTTAATAAGCGGAATTGCGGGATTTATGCTGAATATTATATTTTGATTTATAAATCGTCCGCATCCTGCACCGGTTCGGCGTCGTAATCGTCAACCACCATGCTTAAATCATAGGGAGCATAAAGGGGAGATGCCATGCTTCCCGCATATCGGTAAATTCCCGTATAACTTCCTTGGGGGTCAGTATCTTCTCCGACTGCGAGATAGGCATTTATGCACTCCTCTGCTTTTTCCATAGGATATCCGCTTGTCGTTTTTTCATATTTTTTCTTCACTTGAAATCACCTCCATTACCGCAGTCATCTGATTTTTTATGCGGTACAGTCTTATCTTTGCCCCTACTTTTAAAAATATTATTAACAATATATTCATAATGCCCGTGGTATATATTTAACATTTTTTTGGTATAATTTATTATGATATATTTTGTTCGTTCGCATTACCACATATTCTATCTCTGCATTACCGCGTGAGAGAGTGCTCCGGGATGGCCGTCAATATACCTGCCGCAGCTCTTACGTTTTTTCAGTGCTGTTTATTTTAATATGCTTTTCGGGCGGATCCTGTCCGTTTTTTCGCTCTGCCCGAAAACGGTTATTTTGAACCTTAATATATTATATCATGGCAGAGGTCTGTCCATGACTTTAGTTTCGTACATAAATCTATAGTTTCAGAAAGGATAGTGACTTTATTGGCAAAATCAAAAAACAATTCAAAGCTTAAAATTATTCCTCTCGGAGGACTTGGCGAAATCGGCAAAAACATAACTGTTCTTGAATATGAAAACGATATCATCGTGGTTGACTGCGGTCTTGGCTTCCCAGATGACGATATGCTGGGTGTTGACCTGGTTATTCCTGATGTATCCTATCTCGAAAAAAATATCGAAAAGGTCCGCGGCTTTGTTCTGACACACGGACACGAGGACCATATCGGCGCACTTCCCTATGTGCTGAAGACCGTAGACGCACCCGTTTACGGCACACGGCTTGCTGTTGGAATCGTTGCGAACAAGCTGACCGAGCACACCTTCAAAACGAAGCCGCAGCTTAATGCAGTTGAAGCAGGAGATGTGGTAAAGCTGGGAGTATTCTCCGTTGAATTTGTAAGAGTCAACCACTCCATCGCCGATGCCTGCGCTCTCTCAATAAAAACACCCAGAGGCGTTATATTCTTCTCCGGCGACTTCAAGCTTGATTTAACACCCGTCGAAGGAAAGATCATGGATATAACAAGAATCGGCGAAATCGGAAAAGCCGGTGTTACCATGCTTCTCTGCGAATCCACCAATGTGGAACGTCCCGGTTATACTCCATCGGAGAAAAAGGTGGGCAAATCCCTTGACGGAATTCTCATGCAGCATCCCGACAAACGGGTAATTATCGCTACATTCTCATCAAATGTACACCGCGTACAGCAAATAATAAACGCCAGTGCCGCTCACGGCAGAAAGGTTGCGGTCACCGGCAGAAGCATGGTAAATATCGTAAACACCGCCATTGAGCTTGGATACATGACCGTACCGGACGGCACACTTATCGACATAAACGACATCAAGCGTTACCGCGACGAGGAGCTTACCATCATCACGACCGGCAGCCAGGGCGAGCCAATGAGCGCCCTTTACCGCATGGCATTCTCCGAGCACGATAAGGTAAAGCTTGGTCCCAGCGACCTTGTTATAATCAGTGCCAATCCCATTCCCGGCAACGAAAAGCTTATCGGAAACATTATAAACGAGCTTTTCAGAAGGAATGTAAGCGTACTCTACGATGCCCTCGCCGACGTCCACGTTTCCGGTCACGCCTGCCAGGAGGAATTAAAGCTGATGCACGCCCTGACAAAGCCCAAATTCTTCATGCCGGTCCACGGTGAATACCGTCATCTTATCAATCACAAGAATCTGGCGGTTGAGATGGGCATGCCCGAAAATCACATTTTCATTCCCGAAATCGGCAAGGTGTTGGAAATCGACAAGGACGGCGCAAAATGGAACGGCACCGTACCCAGCGGCAAGATTTTGGTCGATGGCTACGGCGTTGGTGACGTTGGAAATATCGTACTCCGTGACCGCCGTCACCTCTCCCAGGACGGACTTATCGTGGTGGTTGCCACCGTTGATATTGAAAGCCGCTTACTGATGTCCGGTCCCGATATTGTTTCAAGGGGCTTTGTATACGTCCGTGAGGCGGAGGAGCTTATGGATGAAGTCCGCACCATCGCCCGTGACGCCATTGAGGACTGCCTTGACAGCGGCATTACCGATTGGATCGAGCTTAAGGGCTCTGTTAAGGATGACCTTTCAAAGTTCCTTTACACCAAGACAAAACGTAAACCCATGATTCTTCCCGTAATAATGAATTTATAGAAAACACGCTTGCGGCTCTCGCCGCATGCGTTTCTCGTTAGCAGTTTGTGCAGGACTTCTTTACGAAGGACTCGCAGTCAACGCACTGACACATGGTAGGATTTGCCTCATGGGTGGCAATCTTTACTGTGTTAAGAGTGCAGTAGTTTTCGTTCTGGCAGTGATATTCGCACTGTTTTACAGAACATTCGATAGAGTGATTGGGAGTTTTGTTATCCATCATCAAACCTTGCCTTTCAAGCGCGTATTTGCCCATCTTGCGAGCATTACTCAGCCGACTGTTGTCGGCTTCGGTATTATTTTTAGCGGGAAAGGTCAATTTTATTCTGATTTTTAAAATTTTATTTTGTTAAAAGCCCAAAAAGGAAATTACTCCGTACCGCTGCGGCAAGTCCCAAAATAATATCGGGGCAATCGTCTACAGCTTCTGTTATAATCTCCGGCTTAATTTCCGATTCGGCAAAAAATCCGTTCATGGCAGCGCTGATCTCATCTCGCATTGGAGAATCGCAGGAAATATGAATGAGGGACACATCCAGTGCCTCTCCGATCTCGCAGATTCGGCGCACAAATGCCTCCACAGGCTCACCGTGGCTGAAGATCCCGGCCTTGCCGTGACTGCCTCCATATAATTGTCCGTTTTTCATTATAGTACCAAAACCGCTTCCGCCGGTAAAAATTCCGGCAAAAATTCCATCCTCATTCTCAAAGCGACGGTAGTTTGCCAAAGCATTGGCATGATACAAATTGCAGATAACATCCGGCGAATTCCCAAGCAAATCGACGAACGCTTTTGCGGTCTTTTCTTCTCCACCCTTCTCGCAGATACAACCGATTCTTGGAACAGACTCAAATGAAAGCCCTGCTGTTTTTGCCATCCCGGTCATAACAAGCTCCGAAAGCTCGTGAGATGATGCTTCGAAAAGAATATTAAGCCCCATATCACAAATCACCATGCGGATTTTCTCCTCACGCATATCGAAAAGCATCATACCGTGATTTTTGTTAAGAGTACAGATATCACCCTTGCGACCCACACCGTCGCAGTCCTTTTTATGACGGATTATAACGCCGGCGTCGCTTAAAGTGTCCACGGTTTTACCTACTGTGACCTGACTGAATCCGGTGATATCGGATATTTCCCGACGGGTAATCCCATCATGAGATGAAATCGCCTCAAATACGGAAATGAGGCTGTTATTAGGAGTCTTCACTTATTCCCTCCGTTGTTTTGATACTTTTATTATACCTTATAATCGGAATTTTGTCAACTGTCGCAGCAAGCCATCCCCCGCAGTCTTAAAATTTTAAATTTTTTATTTTCCCCACTTGCAAAATACAGCAAAATGTTATATAATATTCTTAACATAATACATTACAAGAAAGCAAAACACGCCATGGGGGTATATATCTATGTTCGAAAAAATCGTTAATATAATAGCCGAAGAGCTTAACTGCGATGAAAATACAATAACCGAAAATTCCGGGCTTGCCGATGACCTGGGTGCAGATTCGCTTGACATCGTAAAAATCCTTATGGGAATTGAGGAAAATTTTGGAGTTGTCGTCCCCGATGAGGAAATTCTGAATCTTCGTACCGTACGCGATATTATTTCATATGTAGAAATTAATATGTAGCCGTAAATCTTTGAGAATTGCAATGAAAAAGAGAGGTCGCTCAATGCGGCCTCCCAATTTTTCATCAGAAATTATTCTTCGATTTCTTCAGCCTCGTAGTAGAATTCAACTACAGAGCCGCCGTAGATCTCGTCTTCCTCTACATTGTACTTGGCAACCTTCTTGCCATCAAGCTTGTAAACCCAATAGTAGCTGAAGCCGCCGTCTTCCTTGGTTTCCCAGTCGCCGATATCATCAATGGTCTTGCCATCCTCGGCAACAGAGTAGGAGCCGTCGCAAGCGACATCAATGATGTTCTCGAGAAGGCCCTCGGGAACTACCTCGTCAATGACAGGCTCGTCGTCAACGTATACAATGAAGTTTACGTTCTTGGACTCGGAAGTACCGTAGATGTACTCAAGCTTCTGACCTGCTTCAAGGATATCGTCGCCGTTAGCATCCTTTCTGTCTACAACGGAGTACCAGTAGGAAACTGTACCGTCATCGTTCTTTTTGGTTGCATAGTCTTCGATAGCTTCAACAGCATCTCCAGCACTGTTGAACTCAATGTAAAGACCTTCTGCCTCGCAAGCAGCCTCAATTGCCGCAAGAACGCTGCCGTCACCGCCAACAGTTACAGGGCCGTCGAACAGTGTGGGATTAGCTGCGTCATTGGTGGTAATCTTTACATTAACCTCAAAGCCGGCATTTCCGCCGCCGCAGGATACGAGAACGAGAGCAAGCATAAGGCTTGCAACTGCAAGTGCAAGAATTTTAGTGAATTTCATTTTCAAATCCTCCTTATAAACTATGTAAGCTCTGGCAATATCCTAATATTGACAAAACTTGCTTACCCCTATATTATACTATGAATTTGAGGGTTTGTCAATAGAATTTCCATATATTTTACACTTACGACTTAGTTTAGAATAATAATCGCCAGGTTGAGATATGCGGCAAAAAAGAGCCACAGAAGGTAGACCGACATCGCTATAGCCGCTGATTTGTATATCCGTCCAAAGAAGATAATAATAAAGAAAGTCAGCACGATCATCACAATGATGGCACACAGTGCGGCAAAATACGCCATCGCCCCAAAGAAAAGCGGGGACCAGATGAAATTGAACACCATCATAATGACAAAGAACAAAAGTCCCTTATACTTATCTGCTTCCGTAGCTCTGTCGCAGGTGCAGGCAACCGCGCCGGCAGAGCCTCCGATCAAAACATAAAGAATACTCCACACAATTGGAAATAAAATGGCAGGCGGCGCCAGCGGCGGCTTCACAAGCTCACGGTACGAAAGCATTGAACCGGTTACAAAGGCACTTAAAAATCCGCAAAGCAGTATGATCACCGCTCCGATAATTACACATTTCCAATTAAAACGGCTAAATTCACATCGAAGTCCTCGGCAGATATTTTGTTTTACCGATTTGATGCATGGCATAAAAATCACCTCACACAAAATGTATGAGGTGATCTTGATTTTAATGCAGATTATTCGAAGAAATCCTCCGATGAAGTATCAGAGCCAAGGTCAGGATGATCATACCAATCGGGGAAATCATTGTAATCGGTGTCCTCACCGGCGGTATCTTCAGGCTCCGGTTCCGGCTCGGTTTCGGTTACATGGTGCTCATAGCAATAGCTGTTGTATACCCGTTTTCCGCTCGTATCGGTGTAACCGGGATACTCATTCTCGCCGTAAAGTCCCATATAGAACGGCACATCTCCCGTTGTGGGCATTGATGCCGCAGCGTGAGCATCACGGTAAGTGTACTGTGCATCCGTTACTTTTACATTTGCTGGGAATATACGTCCCACCTTCAAAAGTCCGACTTTTTTGATATTCGCTTCCGGACATCCCTCCGAAGCGATGCCTCCGGTCACCGAGTCATATTCCACCATTACATGGCAGTCACAGTATTCCGTCGGTACGGTGGCAACGGTGAAATAACCCGTTTCCACACGGCTTCCTCTGGGGTCGGCATAGCAGGCTGAAGTCATCAGCTTTCCGGAATCCTTGCAGTAGTTGGCGGTAACAACGCCGTCGGCAAGGGCGAAAGTCTTGACACCTTCTTCACTGTTTATATACTTCTGATGGAGCTGTGTCATGATCTTATCCCATGCCACTGTAGCAGGGCTCCAGGAAAGTGTACCGAGGGACTGGGGAATTTCGTAACCGAACCAAATACCGCCTACATAGTAAGGGGTATATCCCACAAACCAACGGTCCACGTCATTTGAGGTCGTACCGGTCTTGCCGGCAACGTCTACCTGATTTCGGAGTGTAACCGATGTAGCAGTACCGCGGTTTACTACATTTTCCATCATTTTTGTCATGATGGATGCGGTCTGTTCGCTGATAACAACATAGCTTTCAGGCTCATTTGTAAGGATAGTGTTACCCTCGGAATCCAGAACATGAGTCCAGGTTCTCGGCTTGTTGTAAACACCGTTGTTGGCGAAGATCTGATATGCAGCGGTAAGCTCAAGATTGGTAACACCGTAATTCATACCTCCGAGAGCCAAGGCGGAAACGTCCTTATCGGTTATGCCTATGCCGCCGGACAGGGTTGCATATTCAATAAAGCTATCCATATGAAGCTTATTTTTTACGAAATCGAAGGACACATCGGGAGTAAGCTCCTGAAGAATACGCACAGATACGGTATTTACCGAACGGGTAACCGCATCGTTTACGGTAGTAAGACCGCCGTATCTTTCGGGGAGGTTTTTAGGATAAGCTATAGGATTAAGCTTTTCCTCGTCCTCCTCGTCGTAGTTAAACCATACGGGTACATCGTCGTAAACACTGCCGTAGGTTATAAGTCCGCTTTCAAGAGCGGGAGCATACACTGACAGCGGCTTCAGCGATGAACCGGGAGAACGTGTAGTCTTGGTAGCATAGTTGAGGAGCAGGTTTGCTTCCTTTACCCCTCTCGCACCCGCGATACCAAGTACGTCACCGGTCCTCGGGTCAATGATGACCGCAGAAGACTGAGGCTGAATTGCGTTATTTGTTTTGGGAAAGTTTGCATCATCCGCATAAATTTCTTCAAGGGTCTTCTGAACCTCCGGGTCCTGAAGAGTGAAGATCTGAAGTCCGCCGGTATAGATAAGGTTGTACGCCATCTCGCGGCTGTATCCCTTCTGTTCCATAAGGGCGTCCGTTACTTCAACGATAACCTGGTCGGTATACCAGGAATTTGAGGTTACGGAGGCTTCCTTTGCACGTCCCTGGTAGTCAAGGACCAGCTCCTTCATATACGCCTCGTTAAATTCCACCTCTGTAATATATCCCTGCTCAAGCATCTCCTCTAAAATTCCGTCACGTCTTTCCGCGTGCTCTTCGGGATTCTGTATAGGGTCATATTTTGTGGGAGAGTTGGTGATTGAAGCAATTGCCGCACATTCGATAAGCGTCAGGTCTGACACATCCTTGTTGAAGTAGGTATACGCCGCCGCCTGAACACCGTAGCAGTTCTGTGAGAGATAGATGTTGTTTAAATAAAGCTCAAGAATCTGTGTTTTGTCAAGCTTTTTTTCAAGCTCAAAGGCTTTCAGAATCTCCTCAATTTTACGTTGGGGAGTATAGTCACGGTTGTCCGTCAGATTTTTTATAGTCTGCTGGGTAATGGATGAACCGCCGCCCTGGCTTTTATTGAAGGGTATGAAATAATTGATGACCGCACCGCCGGTACGGATAAGGTCAACGCCCTTGTGTTTCCAGAACCGCTTATCCTCGATTGCCACAAAGGCATCTACAAGGTTCTCGGGAATGTCGGCATAGGAAACCCAAACGCTGTTTTCCGAGCCGTAAAGCTGTTCTCCCTTTATTTCCACCGGTACACCTACACGGTTTTCACGGTCAGTGTAGTCCATATAGTAAATTTTGGATGTCTGACTTGTTTTGATTTCATAAATAGATTCGTCAAACTTTTCAACCTCGGGCATAATGTAGGTCTTTACATAGACCGCAAGGGCAACCGCCACAATGATACCCGTAATGAAGCATATAAGAATGACCGTCAGGAGAATATTAAACAGATACGACAAGATCCGTGCGAAAACTTTGCCGGCAAGCTTTCCTGCACCGGCAATCTCCTGCCCCCAATTTATTTTGTTATTTTTGCTGTTCTTTTTCAAGCCGGAACTTCCTCCTAATTGAAACTGCCGACGGGGGTAACTTCCGCCGTTTGATTTATTATACAACAATTAAATTAATTTTCTGTGAACCGCTTTGCGATATAAAGAAAATTTTACTTATCATCTTCCGCTTTTTCTGTTATGGCACAAGTCTTGTCAAGCTCTGTACCGAAGAAATAGGAGAAAATTATTATCATAAGTCCGATAAGTATACCGCCGAAATCAATTCCGAAGGCAAATTTCACCACTGTTGTATCCGGTGTAAACCCGGAAATCAGCATGAAATTGTAAATAGAGCGTGCAAGTCCGATAAGTATACCGCCGGCAGAAACCGACAGACCTATGAACATAAGATTGCGGTGATTTTTCGGGTTGTTTTCATCCGCATTTGCAATATTTTTCATGAACTTCGACATAAACAGTGCTATAGGCGCGATAACTATACAGTATGCCGCAAAAAGCACGATCTCAGCACAGATAACGGTTTTTATATCTCCCGTGGTAACCTCGGCGTAGGGCAGTTCCATACGGATACCGTCGCCCACCGTCAGAGAATAATAGGCGTCTGCCCCCTCACCGCGAACGCTCATAAGGGGCGGAAGCAGCATTTCTTCCGGCGGCACATTAACAACGAGCATTATAAGTGCGATAATGCCCGCGAGAACTGCGGCAACCATGGAGGCATAATGAACTACCTTCAGTACGGGTGCACCGATTTTTGATATAGCCGCGATTTTTCTGCGTCCGTGATTTATGTCCTTCTTTTTCTTGAAAATACCCATCTTATTTTCCTCCGTTTTATTTTACTACCACATTTTCCGCTCCGAGAATTTCCCGAAGCTCGCTTACAACAAATGGACTTGCAAAAAGCCGCATATTTCCGAGCTTTTTATATTCACCGGAAGATTTATCGAAGAAAATCACCTCGGTGACGCCGTCGGAAAATATGGCGATAAGATTATTGGATTTTCTGAAGCCTCTGTCAGACTCATCCATACGTTCCACACGAATATATACCTTCGTAGGAGCAGTCGTCTGTGGGGTTTGCGGCTTCTCCGATTTCACAACCGCTTGCACTGCTGATTTTCCTGCCGGCGGGACAGCCTTTGAGAGAGTCCCTGCCATTGGCGGCGGAGCCTTGACTCCGCGGACCTTGTAGACATTTCCCTCCGCGGTGATGTTTGTCTTGCTTTCTGCCTGCGGCTCCTTCGCCTCATCCGAAAATCGGCTGTTTTCGGTGAGAGTCATCACCGAATCCACAAGGATCTTCGGCTCTTCCTCATCACGCTGCGAAATATGACCGATAACGCAGACCGCTGATTCGTCATTCAGCATATGACCTACTGTTTCGAGAGGCTTCGGGAATACGATGCCCTCAATTTCACCGGTGCTATCCTCGAGGGTCACAAATGCCATCTGCGAGCCGTTTTTCGTCGCCTTATTCTGGCGGCGCGTCACAATGGCACATACGGTCACTTTCTCTTTGTCCGTGTATTTTTCCTCACCGTCCTCGGTGAAGGAATCAAGGATCTCACCGATTTTCGCCGGCGCGATTTTTTCTGTGTGCTTTGAATATTCCTCAAGCATATGTCCGGAAAAGTAGATTCCGGCGCACTCCTTTTCAAGACGCAGCTTTGCCTTTAAGGTAAGCTCCGGAAGCTCCGGATATGTGAAGCTGCTTGTCCCTTCATCGCCGTCAAGCATGGAAAACATATCAAGCTGTCCCGACACATTTGTACGGCTTCGCTCCTGATAATGGTCGATTATCCGCTCATATGCCACAAGAAGTCTGCTTCTGAAAACGCCGAGATCATCAAATGCGCCGCTTTTTATAAGGGCTTCCACCTGCCGCTTGTTCATGTCCTTTGCGTACATTCGCGAGATGAAATCCTCAAAGGATGAGAACGGTTTTCCCGCCCTTTCGGCAATGATTCTGTCAATAAAGCCCTCCCCGATATTTTTCAGAGCCAAAATTCCGAAACGGATGTACATATCGCCGTCACGGTAAACGGCACGGAAGCCCGCCGTTGATTCATTTATATTGGGCGGCAAAACCCGGATACCGTATTTTCCGCACTCCGCAACATATTCGGCTGTCTTTCCTGCATTGCCCATGACTGAAGTTAAAAGCGAAGCGAAATATTCGCAGGGGTAATGACTCTTAAGATACGCCGTGCGGTAGGATATGATACTGTACGCCGCCGCATGACTCTTATTGAAGGCGTAGCTGGCGAAGGATGACATATCGTCAAACAGCTCATTGGCAATTTCTGCCGAAATGTCGTTCTTCTCCGCTCCGGAAATGAAAACTTCTCTTTCCTTCTCCATCTTGGCGGTGTCTTTTTTAGACATGATACGGCGGACAAGGTCTGCTCTGCCGAAGGAATATCCGCCTATCGTGCGGCAGATCTGCATTACCTGCTCCTGGTAGACGATACATCCGTAGGTTACGTCAAGGATGGGAGCGAGCAGGTCGGTTTTGTATGTGATTTTTCCCTTTCCCCGACGGTTTTCGATGTACTTCGGAATAGAATCCATTGGCCCGGGACGGTAGAGGGAAATTACGGCGATAATATCTTCAATGGTGTCGGGGCGAAGCTTTGTCAGAACCTGACGCATCCCCCCCGATTCAAGCTGAAATATACCGCCGGTATCTCCGGATGAGATCAGCTCAAACGTCCCCTTATCATCAAGAGGAATATCCTTTACAGAAAAGCCGGGGATTCTCTCCCTTATCTGCTTTTCGGTGTCGGAAATTATGGTAAGGTAGCGAAGTGCGAGGAAATCGAATTTGAGAAGACCCAGCTTTGCCACGGTATCCATATCAAACTGGGTCACCGCCATGCCGCCGTTCACCGCGAGAGGAACGTAATCGCTGACAGGTCTGTCGGTAATGACCACACCTGCCGCATGGGTCGATGCATGGCGAGGCATACCCTCAAGGGCGATGGCAGTATCTATAAGCCGCTTTATGCCGTCGGAATCTTCGTACATTTCACGAAGCTCAAAGTCGGAGGCCAAGCG
>JAZRPJ010000015.1:0-1516 GCA_045649205.1 Candidatus Flemingiibacterium sp. | reverse complement strand
GGAGTATGTGCTTTAGTGGTAACTGCATCATATGCTACGGTTTTATAACGGTTTCCCTCTTTATCCACAACCCCGTAGCCGACTATGGCAATACCCGGGTCAATTCCGAGAATACGCATGGTATCACTCTGCTTTCTTTCTGAGCATTGCATCCTTTACCACGGGAACATCAGTCTTTATATAAAGAGTCATTGCGGCGTGGTTTGCAACCTCAATATCATTCATATTTTCATCCTTTAAAACTTCTACCTTTTGAGTGGTGAAGTCTTTTCCCGGCTGCATTATTTCTATCTCATCACCAAGAAAAAAGCGATTCCTCTGGGTTACCTTTGCAAGACCCGTTTCTTCATCATAATCAAGGACAATGCCTATAATATCACAAGTTCTGATATAGGAGCTTGAACCGTAAATCTGTGCACCAGTATCGGGAATACCAAAGAAGAATCCCGTGTAATAGTCACGGTGGCTTACTTTTTTAACCTCATCAAGCCACACGGGATTAAATTCATATCCTGCAGGGTCTTCATAGTAGGCATCAATAGCTTTTCTGTATGCGGAAATTATTGTTGCTACATAATACTCACTTTTTACCCTGCCCTCTATTTTAAGGGAGTAAACTCCGCTGCCGATTATCTCGGGAATATGCTCAATCATACACAAATCCTTGGAATTCATAATAAAAGTTCCACGTTCATTTTCGTAAACGGGAAGATATTCACCTGGACGTTTCTCCTCCATAAGTGCGTAGTTCCATCTGCATGGATGGGAGCAGGCACCGTAATTACTGTCACGTGCTGTCATATAGTTACTAAGCAGGCATCTGCCCGAATAAGAAACACACATTGCACCGTGGATAAATGCTTCAAGTTCGCAATCGCTACTGATATTATCACGGATTTCCCGAACTTCGGAAAGGGTCATTTCACGGGCAAGCACTACTCTTTTGGCACCCATCTCGTGCCAGGACTGAACGGTTGCATAGTTTGTATTATTCGCCTGAGTACTGATATGTATTTCAAGCTCTGGTGCTACTCTTCTGCAAATGTTAAAAGCACCAAGGTCTGAAATAATAACTGCATCTGCACCCATATCCGTAATTTCTTTAAAATATGCTTCCATCTCTTTTAAATCACGGTTATGGGGTATGATGTTGGCGGTAATATAAACCTTTTTTCCCATATTGTGGGCAAATTCTATACCCTCTCTCATTTCCTCGGGGGTAAAGTTATCCGCCGCTGTTCTGAGGGAAAAACATTCTCCGCCTATATAAACGGCATCTGCACCGTATTTAAGAGCTATTTTCAATTTATACAAATTACCGGCAGGTGCCAGAAGTTCAACCTTTTGCATAATTACTGTCCCTTCACTTTTTTACTGATAGAGCCACACCGTCGCCTATGGGAATTATAGAGGTTGTCAATTCCTTATTTGACATAATTTCCTCAAGATACATATGTAATCTCTTAACTATTGTTATTTTTCTGCGTTCAACCTTTTCCTCATCCTCCACCATTCC
>JAZRPJ010000014.1:0-14634 GCA_045649205.1 Candidatus Flemingiibacterium sp. | reverse complement strand
GTCTTCCTAAGACCGCTTGGCCTCCGACTTATGAGGAATCGAAACTCCTCACCGGCGTTTTTACGTTTATCTTACGACCGAAGAATGACTGTAGATATAGAATTCCTCCTGACTCGGCATCCACTTCTTTTCCTTTGGCGGAAATGTCGCATCAAATGCCTCCACGGCGGCTACATCCTCACAGCAATCGGCGGCGGTGGAGGGGATATACATCCACTTTTTGCCGCCAAGCACGCCCGGAACAAGCTCGCACACAAGAAGCGCCGTCGGGAAGTTGCCGTCCACTACAAAGCTCACGTTCTTCTTTTTGCAGCTGACAAATCCGCGGCTGACATAGTTGCCCGGATTGCCGAAGTTGATGTTCACGTCATAGCCCATTTTGCGTGCCACGTCAAAGGAGTGCTCGATGAGTATCTTGCCAAGCTTCTGCCTCTGATACTTGGGTGCAACGCAAAGCGGTCCGAAGGAAATAATCTCCTTTCGGTTGCCGTTCTCATCCTCAAGCCACGCCTTCGTGTACATAATGTTACCGACGATTTCGCCGTCCATTTCAAGCACGAATGCAAGCTCGGGGATGAAGTCGGTATGTGAGCGCATCATGTGGACAAAGTAATGCTCGTCCGCGCCCGGCTTGTAGACGTTCCAAAACGCCTCGCGTGTGAGTTCTTCTACTGCGCGGTAGTCGCTTTCGGTTTCTAAACGTATCGTCAAATTGTTCATTTTTTACCTCCAATATTATCGTGACGATTCAATACCTATGAGAGGTTCTGCGAACTGCGGCAAACCTCCCAGTCATGCCTTTATAAGTCCCATAACAAAACTCCTTTCGAGATATAAAATATTTTCATGTTTATTCCGATTGCGGCATTTGTAAATCAGCCTTAACCGTATAATTACATTGTATCACACAATTATAAATCCGCTGTGAACTTTTTCCTATTTATGATTCAATATTTATCCACGTCCGCGGTAATCGCTCGGGGACATCCCCGTACGTCTTTTGAACATCTTTGAAAAATGGTACTGATTACCGAAGCCGCACCTCTCTGCCACTTCACCGATTGATGCCGTCTGTGAACGCAGCATCTCCATGGCTGCCTCGATACGTCTGTCGATCAAAAAGCTGTGTATACTCCTGCCGGTGTAGGATTTGAAAACGCGGTTCAGATAAATGCTGTTAAAATTGAAAAAATCGGCAATATTGTCATTGGTGACAGGCTTTTCGTAGCTTTCGTTTATGTATGCAATGATTCGCCGTACAAGAAGCGGTGCCGAATCCTCACCGGTTATTTCATCTCGCCGTGCCATTCGCACCATAGTCGCTATCACCGACCGAAGTAAGGATGAAAGCAGCATATCACAGTGTTCGCCGCCCATTAGGTATTCGGTTGTGATAAGCTCGGCTATATACTCGAGGGACTGAATACCGCGAAGCACCAGCGGTGAATTGAGTCGCACTTCATCCTCAAACGGCTCATGTAACATCATTTTCGATTCATCGAAAAGCTCGCTGTGGATGGGATGAAAGGCCTGCCTTACATTCATATAGTCGGTGGTGTAATCGAAATTTATGGCGTAAAATCTCACCTTTTCGATATTCCAGACATATTCCGTGCCGGCAGAAAAGAGCACCGCTGTTCCCGGTGCGATAGAATATTCCGTATCCTCGATTATGATTTTTCCCTCACCGGACATTATGTAGAAAAAGCGGCAATCCACCGTCTTTATCTTTTCATCCACATCGTATACATGACTCCTATCAAGCGTACCAACGAGTGCCTGCCTGACAAAAGGTCTTACATCTTCAAGCTTCAATCTCATCACCTCAAACCCATTCTATCACAAAAAGACAAACTTGTAAAGAGCAAACGCAATATTTACCGATGATTTTATAATTTCAAGTTTAAAAATAACAAATCACGGTTGCGTTTTGCCATTGTTATGGACGAATGACGGAGTTATAATATAACTGTAACCCACAGGTTGCATTAAAAATCACACCGGAGGATAAATCAAATGTCAGAAAAGCTCACAATGGCCATAATCGGCTGCGGTTCCTTCGCATGGAACTTTGTTAATCTTTTCAAATCCCATCCCAACACAGAAAAAATTTATGTCTGTGACCTCATTCCCGAAAGAGCGGAAAAGTTTAGGAAAGATTTCGACGTTGAAATTATTGGCAGCTTCGAAACCGCACTTTCTAATCCAAAAATTAACTGTATCGGTAACTTCACCCGCCGTCATCAGCACGGTGATATCGTTATCCCCGCTCTCAAGCACGGAAAGCACGTTTTCTCCGCAGTGCCTATGGCATCCTCTGTTGAAGAGTGCGTTGAAATCGCAAAGCTCGCAAAAGAGAACAATCTCATCTACATGATCGGTGAAACCTGCTACTACTACCCCTCCGCAATGTTCTGCCGTGAGGCATATAGAGCAGGAAAGTTCGGTAAATTCCAGTATGCCGATTCCCAGTATTATCACAATATCAACACCATCAGCTACGGTAAGATCAAGGATGAACGCGGTATGCCTCCGCTTCTCTACCCCACACACTCAACAGCAATGATTCTCTCTGCCGTTGACGCTACCGTTAAGAGAGTAACCTGCGTTGGTACCGGTATCGACGGTGACCCGGCATTCACCAAGGAGGGCAACCCCTGGGGCAACACCCACATCAACCAGTATGTATTCATGGAGCTTTCAAACGGCGGTCTTGCAAGAGTTGCTGAAACAAGAAGCTTCGGTTTCGGTAAGCCCAGCTCCTTCATTTCCTGTCTCTACGGTACTGACGGTGCATACGAATACAGCAACGCACAGCATCTCCTTTATGAAAAGGACAAAAACTGTGAGCAGGAAAAGATCTACGTCACCGACGTCAGCGACTATGTAAACCCCAAGGAAATGGTTAAGAGCAAGCATCTTCCGAACTTCAAGGAAATGGTTGCAAACGGAACCTGGGAATGGGAATTTACCTGTGCGGTTCAGGATAAGGAATACGAGCGTATCCCGAAGGAATTTGCAGGACTTTACAACGGTCACATCGGCTCTCATCAGCTTCTCGTTGATGACTTCTGTAAGGCAGTTGGAAGCGGAAAGCAGCCTATCCTCGATGCGAAGTTCGCGGCAAGAACCAATATGCCCGGTCTTATCGCAATCGAGTCCGCAAAGCGTGGCGGTATCCCCATGGATGTGCCGGACATCGACGATCTCATCTGACGGTAAACCTTCTTACATCCATAACCACCGACCATATACAGTCGGTGGTTTTCTTATTGGCAGCGGAACACAAAAGGGAGAACCTTTTGGCTCTCCCAATTTCTTATGAATTAAAGCTCAATAAGACGTCCTTCATCAGCAGATGCGTGAATTGCCTGCATGATTTCGGTGAGGTGGCGTGCATAGTCAAGAGTTACAATGTACGGCTTGCCTGCAAGGGTGTCGTGAATCATTGTATAGATGGAATAGTGATCGCCGAACACCTTGCCTTCGATGGTAATTTTTGTCTTCTTGGTTTCGGTTACACTGCGGTATACATTGGGATCGTCAGACTGGGGATAGGAAATTTCGTGTATTTCCATTTCGTTGCCCTTAACGTAGATTGTACCCTTGTCACCCTGAACAACCCAGTTGGGAAGATAGTCAGAGATGATGTTGTGATCAACCTGTACGATAACACCGCTCTCGGTTGTCATCATTGAGCAGAACATATCGTCAGCGTCACCGGGGTTGATAATCTGACGCTTGTGAGCGTAAACGGTCTTTATGGGCTCGTCAACGAAATGCATAGCCTGCTCGACAATGTGAGGACCCCAGTTGTTGAGGTATCCGCCGGCATATGCCTTACGTGTCTGCCAATCGCTTCTCTTCCCGAAGGTCATCTGTGCTCTGTATACGCGGAAAACCTTACCGATTGTTCCGGCAGCAACCACTTCGCGGAGCTTTTCCACATCCGCACCGTTATGGCAGGGGATAAAGGGCATAACGATTACGTTGTTGTCCGCCGCCGCCTTGATGATTGCATCGGCATCGTCTGTGGTGATAGCCCAGGGCTTGGTGATAAGTACGTTCTTACCTGCTCTGAGGAAATCGAGTGCGATGGCGGTGTGGGTGTAGCTGTAGGTGAGAATGATTACAAAATCAAATTCGTCGGAATTAAGGATTGTGGTGTAATCTGTGTACTTCTTCGCACCGGGGAATCGCTTTGCGTACTTTTCAAGAGCGTCAAGATTTACATCGCAGATTGCGGTTACTTCAAAGCCCGGATGCTTTTCGAGCACCGGTGCGTGCAGGTCGTTGGCTGTTCTTCCGCAGCCGATTACAGCAGTTTTAAATGCCATTTCATTATTCTCCTTATATTTAATTATTTTTACTAAAACTGCGATTTCAGAAGTGCCCGTGCCTTTTTCATGCTGGCAAGACCGTCGCCGTTTTTGCTTTCAAATGAAACTGTACCGTCATAGCCGTTTGTTTTAAGGTTAGCGAGAACTTTACTTATAAACTCACTGTAGCCGTCCTCCGGCATTACACGCTGAAGCTCGGCTATGTGGATGTGCTTCAGGCTGTCCTTATATTTTAAAACATCGTCGG
The DNA here is from genome assembly GCA_045649205.1 of Candidatus Flemingiibacterium sp. Classification (GTDB taxonomy): domain Bacteria; phylum Bacillota; class Clostridia; order Oscillospirales; family CAG-272; genus Flemingiibacterium. The sequence goes on along the minus strand of JAZRPJ010000014.1, from coordinate 10,047 downwards.
GATCGTCATTGTTAGACATCATGTGAATAGTGTCGGCGAGAAGCTTAATTCTGTCGGATGCCACATCCTTTACAACACGCATACCGTCAGAGAGTGTGTTGATGAAGTTGCAGGCATCGGCACGCAGCGGCTCCATGACCACCGTCATGTCGTACTTTTCGCAGGCAGGGACTACAGTTTTGCGGATCACCTCAGCGATCTGTGCATATCCCTCGTCCTGGGACGTTTCTTCATCAAGTGCCCGTGCCGGTGCTGAACCGAAAACAACCGTCTTCGCTCCGAGTCGGCGGCAGCGTGAGAAGGTACGCTCCAGATATGCCTCGATCTCGGCATAGTTCACATTCTTTCCGGTTACGCGGATGGTCTTAGGAAAGAGTGCACAGCAGCAGTCGCAGGCAAGATCAAGCTCTTTGAGAGTGTTTGCAAGCTTCTCAAATTCAGTATCATCAAGCTGGGAAACCAGCATTGCACGCATTTCAACATAGTCAAATCCGGCATCCTTTATCATCCGAATAAGCTCGTAGTCCACCTCGGTTTTCATAGGGGTGGAAAATTCTTTACAGAAACCGTATCTCATAATTTATTTTACCTCCGGTCCAAAATAACGTATCACACGCATATTTCCCTCAATAGTGAAAGGCCCGCATACCGCAGGGATAAAGAACTGTGCTCCGGCGAATACCTTCTCGCCGTTAACATATCCCTCACCCTCAAGCACATATAAACCGCTGAATTTTCCCTCGGCACAGACAATTTCCTGTCCGTTTATTTTCAGCTCATCAAGCTGAAACATCGGTGTGTTGCCATATCCAACCAAGGTGTGCTCATGACGCGGAATCTTCCATCTTTTGCAGGTTTCCTCCGCCGTGTAGCCGGTGTAGTCGAAGCAGTCAAACATACGCTCAAAGCCAAGTCCCTGATGGCACATACTGTCAGCCACTAAAAGTCCAGAGGGTGTGACCCTCTCGGTACGGATGGTGAGGTCGGTAGGCTCCTGGATTTCCACCAGAAAACAGCCTGCACCGATAGCATGAGGAATGCCGCCCTCAATTAAGAATGTGTCGCCCACTTCAACCTCGAAGGAGTGCAGGCAGTCAAGCATCGCGGGAATATCCTGCCTCATGAAGATGTCCTGCCACTTTTCTTTTGTAATACCGGGCTTAAAACCGAAATATATGCAGGGCTTCACCCCGTCGATTTCACGTTTTCCGATTATATGCCAACATTCGGTCTTACCGAAAGGTGATGAGAAAAGCTCCATGGCACGCTCACGGGTAGGATGCACCTGAACAGTCAGGCGTTCCGCTGAATCGAGGAGCTTTACAAGCACACCCAGCGTCGCTCCGTGCTTATTTACATGAGCCTTGCCGAGGCAGTCGATGGGGTTCGATTCCACAAGTGCCTGTAATGAAACATCCGTACCCTCAACCATGGAAAGTCCCTCGACGATATGCTCACGTCCGCTGTTTCGTGCGGCGACAACAGACATCATCCATTCTTCCGGAAAGCTGCTGTCGGGCGTTCCGGGATTTCCGTGGAGAGCTTCGATAAGGCTTCCGCCCGTATATGTACGCCATGCACCTGCACGGGCAAGCTTCACCGGCTTTGTAAGCTCGATTTTACTCATCTTGTCTTGTCTTCGTTTGCAAAATCGCGGACAGTACCGGTGGGACGGTGGCTGAAGTTAAGACGCTTCAGACCGGCTTCCTTATCCGGCATGAAGTCTATCCACATATAGTGCATATGACGGTCACCGGTAACCTCAACACCGTGGTTGGAGCCAAGGGGAATGTGCATGATAATATTGCCCTTCATATTGATTTTTTCATCGTCAATAATAACTTCCATATCATTTTCGGGGAAACTGAAGAAGAACTGGTCAAGCATGGGATGTGCATGGGGACGGACAAGGTCGTAGCCGTAGGATTCAACGGAGCCGATGGTGAAACGGGGAAGAACTTCATGAGGAATCATCATACGGCTGATAGTTTTTTCACTCTTGTTGGGGTCGATGTACTGAATTGACTCCTGATAAGGAACCACAACCGGGAAAACGGTGTTGTATTCCTTTAAGTCCTCCTCATCGCCGGGAGCTTCGTCCCACTGAATTTCAAGAATCTGCACGTCGGTCTTTGCATTTACAACAAGCTCACAATTCGGAGCGGGAACAAATGTGGTACGTCCGTCGAACTCGAAGTTTTTGCCGTCGGTGGCAAAGGATGCCGCACCCTCAATTAAAATGAGAATGTGATAGTATCCGCAATTCGCCTCAAATACACGTTCGCTGCCTGTTTCAATGGTGTGGTGAACGGGGTGTGCACCGGGAATCTCACCCTTGCACAGCTCGATCTGGCAGTTGCCTCTCACGGAAGTGTCGATTTTTTCCATAACTACGTTCATAATTATATCTCCTTTAAATTAAGTTTTATCGGGATTAACGGATGTCACGCGGTCAACTACAAGCTGACGGAATTCCGGGGACAGCATTGCGAAGAATGCTGTAAATCCGGTAACACGCACTACGAGATCCGGATATTTGAAGGGGTCATTATGTGCTTCTAAAATTTTCTTCGCATCAATAATGTTGATATTGAGGAGTGTATTTCCGGTTGACATGATTGTCTTAATCATCGCCGCCATTTTGTCGATACCCTCATCGTCATTGACAATACCGGGGTCAAATTCAAGCTGAACCGGTGCACAGTTGCCGTAGCCCGGCTGAATTTCGCCGATGGAATTGCACATTGCCGATACCGCTCCGTCGCGCCGGAAGCCTCCGTTGGGATTTGCACCGTGGTTAATGGCTTCGTGTGCCTTTCTGCCGTTGGGTGTTGCCGCAACTGTCTGTCCGAGTCCAAGTGTATTTGACCAGGAGAAGAAGCCGGGAATGAAGTTTACGCCGGGATGCTGCTTACAAAGGTCACGGACAAGCTCTGTGTAAAGGTTACTGATACGCTTCGCCCACTTGTCGCCGAGGGTATCTCCGCCGCAGTAACGCTCACTGTTCTGCATAAGGAGTCGGATATATTCGCCGTCGGCATCCTCGAAATTCGCCGTCATGTGATCGGTAAGCTCGGAATAGGTCAGCTTGCCTTCGAGGTCAATTCGCTGCTCACAAGCCGCAAAGCTGTCTGCCGCCACGGCGATTCCGCTGCCGTCAACGCACATATTATAGTAATTCGCACCGCCGTCGGTGATGTTCACGCCTTTTTCGATGAGTCCGTGCTGGAAGAGATTGAGAATCAGCTCAGGCTGGGATTTTGTCTGGTAACGCAGGTGATGCATAATGCCGTTTCCGGTTGCATCAACAGCCAGCTTCATATGCCTGCTGTAACGCTCCCAAAGATCCTCGGCAGAGGGATTTTTTGACTCCGTCATCATCTCATTGTACGCCACCTCAAAAATCTTGGCAAGGTTGATCTTGACTGTGTCGTTCATGGTGTATTCCATACCGGGAATGCACATCCAGTGGCAGCCTGCCGCAATTCTCTTTCTTGCAAGAGAGAGAGGATAACCGCATTTCATAAAGCCCTCGGCAAGTGCACTGTCAGAGGAATAACGAGGCCACCCCTGCTTGTTTTTGAAGAGATACGCTACCGATTTCTTGAAAAATTCTTTATCGAGTCCGTCGTGTATACGGATTGTGAGATTGCAAGCGATATTGATTTTGTCAGCCGCTTCGAGACAGAGGTAAGAGATCCGGGATGTCATGTCACGTCCGTCTTCATCAGGACCGCCAAGCTGGAAATAACGGCTGTCCTGAAGGAAGAGGCAGGCAAGATAGAAGACCGCATCCTCGTCTGTGAGGATACCTGCCGCTGTATCACGCTCGTAGTAAGGACGGAGCATTTCATCAAGCTGACCGCCCGCACTGCCTCGGTTATAGGTACGGGAAAGCATACTGAACCAGCACATCCACTGCACAGCCTCACGGAAGGTCTTCGGCGGATTCTCTGCGGTATTTTCATTGACTTCCGCCATAGCAAGGAGATTCTCACATAGCTCGGGATTGGTTTCCTTCTTTGCAAGAGCATACAGAGTATCTGCCGCACGGTGTAAGAACCTGATTATCGCCTCGACCACCATGATTTCGCTGTCGTAAAATTCGTAGTGGCTCTCGTCGTGACGCTCACGCTCCTCACGCAGCTTATTGAGGATGCCGCCCCATCCCAGATCAAAGCCGATTTGCAGGTCGGGTGTAAAGTGGTGGCAGTTGTCGATACCGGAAATAATATTGTAACGGTCAAACAGCACCTTCAAATCGTCGAAGGGATAGTCCGGATTCCATTTGCAGGTGACCGGTCGCAGACGTTCAAGGAAAAGAAATCCCTTGCCAACAAAAGCATCCAGCGGGTCACAGTAAATGGGGTGAGAATCAAGGATAGCACAGTAGTTCTCACGCCATGCCTTGTATCCGTAGATTGAGCCGTTTTCATGATTCGGCTTAAGGGTGTACTTAAATTCGTCCTGCACAATAAGACCGTAGTCATCCTCGTTTGCACCGCCGTTTCGTGCTTTTTCCTCGGTCTGGGCGACCTTACGCTCACGAAGGAGCTTTATTCGCTTGTCGTATGTAAAATGCTCGTCTGCCGGGAACTGACCGATAAATGTAATTTTACTCATGCTCACTCCTCCTGATTATATAACTTTCACGGGAACGCCCACCCCACGGACTGCCGATGCCAGCGCATCAAGCTTATCCGCATTCATGGGACGTGCTGCTTCGTAAATATTTTCTTTGTTAAGGGCTCTGTATTTTCCCTCACCCAGGGGATTAAAGTTGAGAAGCTCGTACCTGCAAAGATTCTTCAGATCCTTTATGTATTCAGCAATCGCGGTGATATTTCCTTCCCAATCGGTAACTCCGGGGATAAGGGGGGTACGGACTGTAAAGGGAATGCCCAGAGTGTCGATAAGCTTCACATTTTCAAGAATCTGAACATTTGGAATACCTGTGTGCTTACGGTGAGCCTCATTATCGAAAAGCTTGATGTCGCACATGATATGATCCACTTTGGAGAGAAGGGATACGGCTGAATCAAAGGGAACGCTCAGGTTGGTTTCCACCGCGACCCGAATGCCTTCTTTATGGCAGGCATCGGTGAGTGCCGATGCAAATTCACGGCTGCAAAGTACTTCGCCACCCGAAAGAGTTACGCCGCCTCCACTGTTTTTATAATACTCCGCATCCTGGCGGACATGGAACATAACGTCCTCAATGCTCATTTCCTTACCGCACATACTGAGTGCACCGGCATAGCATACATTGGCACAAGCACCACAGTCGGTACAGAGAGTACGGTCGATGATATGCTTTCCGTCAACGATCTTCTGTGCATCTGTCTTGCAAACCGCAAAACATTTTCCGCAGCCTATACATTTGTTTTCATAAAACATAAGCTCGGTATGCGAAGACAGAGTTTCCGGATTGTGACACCAGCCGCAGCTCATATTGCAGCCTTTAAAAAACACTGTCGTGCGGATACCGTCGCCGTCTGTCAGCGAAAAACGCTGAATATCGGTAATTATTGCTTTCATAAAAATCCTCCGATTCAAGAGAAGTGTTCACTATTATTATAGCTTACGGGCAGTTTGGTGTAAATGGAGAAACCAAACCAAAAATTGTGTTTTCCATACTTTCCGTTCCGCTTGCCTCACCGCTGTGAAATATGGGAGAATCTTTTATAAAATGCTTGACAACAGACTTGCGGTGTGTTATCATAGAGATGAAAGTTCTGTGAAAAATCGATTTTGCGGAGGATAGCTATGTTACTTTCCGAAACCAAGCCCTTTGTCAGGCAGGCAATTATATCGTCCCTTAACAGACGTACAACCTACGATGTTTTCTACGAGCTTCGCAGTGCGGACTGCCGCCTTTTTTATATTGTTTCGGGCAAAGGAAGTATGATGATCGAAGGCGAAACCTATAATCTTACCCCGGGCTGTATGATTTATTTTTCCGGCGGAACACGTTATATGTGGCAGACCGTAGGCGACAAATCCATCGAATTTATTGTCATCAATTTCGATTACACCCAAAATTTCTCCCATATAAAGAAATCATTCCACCCCGTCCACTCCGACCGTTTTTCGGACAGCGATGTTCTTGAGCACATCACCCTCACCGATGCCGCTGTGCTTAACCGTCCCATTGTGCTTTACAACATGACCGCCCTCGAATCAAGGCTCCGCCTGATGACTACCGAATTTAATGTTGGTGCGGACGAATACCTCGGAGAGCTTCTGTCGCTGGTACTGAAATCTGTGCTTGTCAGTGTGGTAAGAGAAAAGATTCTCGATAAAGAGCACCGAAAAAGCATGGAGCTGACCCGTGATATCACCGAATACATCCAGAACAACTACGAAAAAGAAATAACCTACGAAACCCTTTCCGAAATATTCTATATGAATCCGGTTTACATCAACCGTATCTTCAAGAAAAATTCCGGCACTTCCCTTCACAGCTTTCTTTTAAACTACAGAATCAACATGGCAATGGAGCTTCTTCGTACAAGCAGTGCTCCGGTGCGGGAAATCGCAGGCATGGTTGGCTTCACTGACCTGCCCCATTTCATAAAAACCTTTAAAAAAATCACCGGCAAGACTCCGGGTAAATACCGAAACTCTGCCGATGACATAACTGTTTCTTAAAACATTACCCATGACCGAAAAATCAGCCGGTCATGGGTTCTTTTTATTTATTACGCCTGCCCTTCACCGATGAGGGGGAGTACCCGTATTTCTTTTTAAAAGCGGTGCTGAAGGAGTAAACGGAAGAATAACCGAGCATTTCCGCCGCTTCGGTGACGGTTGCCTCATCAGATACAAGAAGCAGACGTGCTGTTTCAAGCCGACGGTTGTTGTGGTATTCACGAAGCGTGCCGGAAGTGTTTTTCTTGAAAAGATTCGAGAGATAGTTGTAGCTGTAGCTCGTCACCTCCGATAACTCCCGAAGATTTTTTATATCAAATATATGACTGTCGATGTAGTTCATCACCTTAAAGCAGATAACGTCGGACTCGGTCACGTCCTTGTCAAGATGAGGATGCTCCATCAGGTTCATTTCACGGATAAAATAAATAAGTATCTGCTTTACTGTTGTCTCAATAAGCTTTTCGCTGTATAAGGCTTCTCCGTTCATCTCTGAAATAACCTCGGAAACAAGCCGAGATATCCGCTCACTGCGTACTATACGACGGTCGGCGGCATGATTTTTTTCCATGAGTTCGTAAATTCCGCCGAGTATTTCCGCATCCTCTGTCTGAACGGTGAGAAAATCGTATTTCAGCGGCTCACTGACATCGGAAACTATACTGTGAAAATCACCTGCGAAGGAAATGTATATATCGCCTTTTTCAATCGGCACAGCAACTCCGTCGGTAATATTTATTCCTTTTCCGTCAGTGGCAACCGTAAATTCAAAATAATTTCTTTGCAGATGCTCGGGAATGACCATCCCTGCACCGCAGTGAAGCCTTCCGACCTGGTAAACCGAAACTTCTCCGAAACGCCTGAAATTCGGATATGCCTGCTCTATTCTGTATTTTGCTCCTGCCACCAGATCACCTCAAAACTGTATTTTTGTTCTATTTTATCGCGGTTTTTCACCGATGTCAAGGGCAAATCTGTAAAAAGTTTAAATTTTAAGCGTAATGACGGCATTTACAGCGAGATACAAATATGCTACAATGAAGCTGTAAAGATTAAAAGAAGGAGATTACAACATGAAAACCACCGTTGCAATCATAGGATGCGGACGCATCGCAAAAATCGCCCATCTTCCTGCCCTCTCCGGGATGGAGGACGTACGTATCAAGTACGCCTGCGATATCCTCCCCGAAAAGGCAGAAGTACTCAAAGAAAAATTCCCGAAAATCGAGAATATCGTCACCGACTACAGAGAAGTCCTCGCCGACAGTGAGGTTGAAGCAGTCTGGGTTCTGACTCCCAACTTCGCCCACTACACCATCACCATGGATGCACTCCGTGCCGGCAAGCACGTCATGTGTGAAAAACCCATCACCGTAAACTATGCCCTCTCGAAAAAGATGGCAAATGAAGCGAAGAAACGCGGCAAAATCCTTAACATCGGCGTTTGCAATCGCTACCACAAATCGGTTGAAATGCTACGTGAGATGAACGAAAAGGGCGAGTTCGGTAATATCTACCATATTTACTGCTCATTCCGTTCCACCCGTTCCATTCCCGGACTTGGCGGTGCATTTACCACAAAGGCACAGTCCGGAGGCGGTGTACTTATTGACTGTGGTATCCATTTCCTTGACCTTGCCCTCTACATTCTCGGTGATGCCAAGCTGAAAACCGTCACCTGCAATACATACTGCGAAATGGCAAAGGATATGAAGTCCTACAAGTACGAACGTATGTGGGCGGAAAACACCAAGGACATTGAAAACGGCACAAACGATGTTGATGATATGGTGTCCGGCTATATCCGCACCGACAAAGCAAATATTTCCTTAAACGGTGCATGGGCACAGAACATATCTGCCGGCGAAATGTACATTGACTTCCTCGGCGACAAAAAGGGTGCACGTCTTGATTACGGCAGCTTCTTCGACCTCTACGACGGCGAAACCCTCACTCACGAAAAGAAGGAATACGAAATCCCAAATATGTACACCCGTGAGGATGAAGCATTCATCGAATCCTTCAAAACCGGTATCAAAAACAGAAACCATATCGACCGTATCCTCGAGAGTGCAAAGCTGCTTGATGCACTTTACAAGTCCGCTGACAAAAATGCGGAAATCAAATTATGAGGTACACCATGAAAAAAATAGGCTTTATCGACTACTATTTAAGTGAATGGCACGCAAATAATTACGTCAAATGGTTCCGCGAGGAATCGGAAAAGCTGGGACTCGACTATGCGGTAACCTACGCATGGGCAGAGCTTGAGAAATCCCCGGAAAACGGTGTTACCACCGACGAATGGTGCGAAAAATACAGTGTCACTAAGTGCGACACCGTCCGGGAATTATGCGAGCTCAGTGACGTTATTGTCATCCTTTCACCCGACAATCCCGAAAAGCATCTCGAATACGCGGCGGCGGTTCTCCCCTGCAAAAAACGCACATATATCGACAAGACCTTTGCCCCCGACTACGAAACGGCACTCAAAATCTTCGCCATCGCCGAAGAGAACGGCACTCCCTTTTTCAGCACATCCGCACTCCGTTTTGCAACCGAGCTTGATGCCATGGAGTCCCCGATCCACATCACCACAACCGGCGGCGGTCTTTTCGAGCGTTACATCGTACATCAGGCAGAAATGATAATCAAAAAGCTGAAAGCCGAGCCGCTTTCTGCCGTATTGAGAGTCCTCGGAACGTCAAATCTCATCGACATAAGCTTCAAGGGGGGCAAGAGTGCCACCATTGTACAGGACCCAACTTTCGGATTTTCAGCATCCATGACCGATGCGGATGGCGGCCGCACCTTCGGATACATAGAATCCCCTTTCTTCAGAAGTCTTATTTCAAATACGGTAACCTTCTTTGAAACCGGAGAAGTATGCTTTGACACGAACGAAACCAAGCAGGTTATAAAGTTAGTGGAGCTTTGCATCAAGGCGAAAGACAATCCCAAGGTTATCATCGAGGCATAAGCATTTATGATTTTTTCATTATTTTTGCGTTTTTGACTCATTCTTCAAATGAAAGATTGACAAATAAGACAGTATCGTGTATACTTTTTACATGATAGTAATGTATGTATTTTTCTAAATTTTCAATGAATCCCCGAGGGGATTCAAATTTTTCGCCGTAGTACATTTCAACTTTCAGCCTACCGAAGAAGTTTTCCATTATTCCATTGTCCATACAGTTTCCTTTTCGGGACATGCTTTGTGTAATGTTATGTTCGGCGAGAAGTCTTTGGTTTTCAGCGTGTTGGTACTGCCAACCTTGATCAGAGTGAAACAGTGGTCTTGCATCTGCAGGAAGCTTCTCAAATAATCCGTTTAGCATATCTCTAACTTGCTGCATGTTATCGAGTGTTCCTAACATCAGTTATGAACACTCG
>JAZRPJ010000013.1:0-6648 GCA_045649205.1 Candidatus Flemingiibacterium sp. | reverse complement strand
AGTACCAGCTCTTAAGGCCGAGTCCGTGGTCCACTATAACGAGGTACCCGGTAAGGTCAATGTAGCCTACGTACGCAACAGTACCATTATTCATGGCTATGACGTTCTTATCCTTACCCGGCAGGTAGTCAACGCCCTGGTGGCGGTATCTTTCGCCGGTTCCGGAGATGGTGACATGTCTTCCGAAGCCAAGACGGAGAGTACCGTTACTTACCGGTTCAAGGAACGCACCGTCCCACAGCTTTGACGGCGATGTCTTACTAAGCAGCGGGGATACAGTTTCCTCAAAGAGGCGAAGTGTGGTTTCAGTTCTTGTCTGGCTGACGATGGATGCGCTGATATCGAGAGTAGAGTTTCCGAAGGTCTTCTGGGCGATATCAAGATTCATTTCCTGGGTAACTTCACCGTAGGTGCAGGTGAATTTAACCGTCTGCGGTCCGGCAGCAGTGTCGATAAAGTCATATCCCACCGGCACAAGGGCACGGACATATTTTCCGTCCTCGAAGAATGTGGGCGTAAACCCGATATCCGGCTCGCTTGCAAATTTGATTGCCGAGGGATCGTCTACATTCTTTGCGGAGATAACTACAAATTCACCGGGTTCAATTTCGGTCTTGCCAAGATAGAATACCGCAGGAAGAAGAATCTTTGCTTTGAATTCGTAGGTAGCCTCGCCGTATCTGCTGTTTTCTTCGCTCTCGTACCACTTGGCATCAACGAGTACGTCAATTGTCATGCCTTCGAGAGAAGCATTGGCGATATTGCTGTAATAGTCGTCAAAGATCACGTCGCCGTTATTTTTTATGGTAACGGTAAGAAGATCCGGCTCAATGTCAAAGTTGAGGGCAAAAGCACCCTTCATGGGATAGATAGTTTCGGTCGGGGGTGCGGACTTGATATCATCAAGCTTTACATAGTCACCGCCGAAGGTTTTATATACCCAATCTGCAGAGGTGGGTGTCATAGCCTTTTCCGAGATGCTGAGGGTGGGAAAATCGGTAGTGCTGTAGAGTCCGCGCGCATATCTGGTAGAGAGGAATGCGGACGCATCCGCGTCCTTTATGTGATATGCTCTTCCCTTGGCATCGGTAAAGTAAGCCTCGCCGGGATTTTCGGAGAAATAGTATTTATATATCTGAATGCGGTCATAGGTGTAATATTTAAACTCAAAATAATCGCTGTCCTTAAGCTGATCAGGCATGGAGGGTTGCTCAATAGCACCGTCATTTATTCTGATAAAGCTATCAATGTCAGCAGCGTCTGCCTTGACATCGGGGGAGAGGGAGAAGGTATTTCCTTTTGCATCGGTGATCTCAAGCTTTGTTACGTTGCTTCTGCTGACCGGCGCAAACTGTGCGGAAAAATAACTTATCACGGCAATATATGTGGGAACAAATAGGATTACAATGCCGATAATCAGTGTGAATATACTTTTGGGGAATTTTTTCATAAAAACTTTATAACCGCCCTTCCGTGTTTACTGATATCTATACAGATATATTATACTATATTTTTCACACAAGGTCAAGCATATTCTTGAATTTTGTCAAAAAAACCGAAACATTATTGCCTTTTTCCGCAAAACGCAGGTTAAAAAGTTGCCGAAAGCCCTTGACAGACAGGAAAATATATGCTATAATGTATGGTGTCCCAAAAAGAATAGATATGGACCATTAGCTCAGTTGGTTAGAGCTACCGGCTCATAACCGGTCGGTCCTAGGTTCGAGTCCTAGATGGTCCACCAGAAAAAAAGCACGCACAAGCGTGCTTTTTTCAATGATGTTTGCCTGCATCCGATGCTTCACTAAAACCACACGGAGGTAATCATGACCGAAACAATAACCCAACTAAACGACCGCAAATCCACCCGTGCCTTCCTCGACCGTGAGATACCGAAGGAGGCGAAGGAGGCGATCATAAACGCCGCCTGCCAAGCTCCCACCGCGGGAAATCAGCAGCTTTATACCATCATCGACGTCACCGATAGGAACATCAAGGACCGCCTTGTGGAAACCTGCGATAATCAGCCCTTTATCGCGGACGCAAAAATGGTGCTGATATTCTGTGCCGACTGCAAAAAATGGTACGATGCATTCCGTTTTGCAGGATGCGAGCCACGCCTGCCAGGAGTGGGCGATCTGCTCCTTGCCGTCAGCGACGCAAATATAGCGGCGCAGAACGCTGTTACCGCCGCGGAAAGCCTCGGCATCGGTTCATGCTACATCGGCGATATTATGGAGAACTGCGAAGAGCAGCGCACCCTTCTGAAGCTCCCCGAATACGTCTTTCCGGCGGCAATGCTGGTGTTCGGTTATCCTACAGAGAAACAGCAAGAACGTGAAAAGCCCCGACGTGCCAACATCCGTCACATCCTTCACGAAAACGGATACCGTGAAATGGATGCAGATGAGCTTCGCGAGCTGTTTTCCGTCCGCACGGAGAAAAAGGCATACGAAGACTACATGAAAGCCTTTTGCGAGAGGAAATACAATTCTGATTTCTCTGTCGAAATGACACGCTCGGTGGGCGAATATCTGAAACAGTTTCATTGAAAGGTTTTCTCGCCGTTTTCCATTGACAATATTCCTGATCTGTGATATAATCGTTTCATGTAAGTTTATACCGTGAAAGCGAGTTTTTATATGAATACAAACCGAAATTTCAACACAAAAAAATATACGCTGAACGGCACAGAATATGTGTTTGACGCCGACACCGGAGCAGTCGTTTCCCTTAACGTACCCGGGGTTAAACCCATAATGGATAACGGTTGCGGCCTTTTCGATATTGCGTGGCCCGTACACTACGACTACGAGATTCAGAGAGCGAACCCTACCGCAAATTACGGCAAATGTGCGCCGGAATTTTCTTTTGACGGTGAAACTCTTGAAATTACATACAGTAAGGTGCCTTACACCATGCCTTGCGATGACATGCCTGAATATGAGGGCGGCATATCCGCAAAATTGACCTTGAAGGCGCTTCCCGACGGCAAGTCCGTTTCCATGCGGCTTCAGCTTAAGAACAATTCGGGGGCAGATATTGAACAGGTGCTCTTCCCCGATATGAACGGTATCGTTCCCACGGACTGTGAGGAAAATGACAGACTTACCTTCATGGGCGGTGTGATGAAGCCCTTTGTAAAGCTTAAGGACTCGCCTCAGGCGAGAGAATCTTTTTTCGCCTGGTCCGAGGCAACAAGAGGCTGTTTCTATACAGCCGGCGGATTCCAAAATGTGACCTTTATCGGACGTTGGTACGATATGGGCAGCCGAAAGGGCGGTTTCTCCATGTACCGCCGTCATTGGGGCTGGGGTCCCGAATCCATGGACCGTATGGGCGAAAACGAGGAGCTTTGGGTAAAGCTCAATAATAAAACGAACAGATTACGTCTTGCTTCCGTACATAACGTAACCGTGGCTGCCGGCGGCGAATACGACTCCGGCGAATATATAATCACACCTCACCGCGGCGACTGGATCCGCGGCATTGAGCCGTACCGTCAGTACGTGCTTGAAAATCAGAAGAGAGTTGTCCCCGTACCGAAAAAGACGAGAGAAATGCTGGGTATCCGCACAATCTTTATGTCAAACGGCTACACAAAGCATCCCGAAGACTATTCATGGAAATACGACGACTTCGAAACCATCGGCGCCGATATGAAAGAGCACGGCATCTACGACCTCTGCGTATGGGGCGAGGCCGATATGAAACTTCCCTTCGGCAGGGATAACTTTTACAAGGAATGGGGAGGATTTGAAAGCTACAAAAAGAATGTGGCTAAGCTGCGCGAAAAAGGTGTCACCACAATCAGCCTCGTTTCCTGGATAAGTGCCTGGGACCAGACCGCGGAGTTTCTCGGTATCAAGGAGAGAACCGGCACGTGGGCGGAAACTCCATTTGCCATTCCCCTGTTCCGCGCACCCTACTGTAAAAGGTGGGCCTGCTATGAGATGCATGACCATACAAACGAGGTATGGAAAGAGGAGATCCGCAAGGGACTCCGCTTCCTCCGCGACGAATGCGGCACTCCCGATATTTTCTGGGATCAGTACATTCTCGGTAACAACGCCGACAATTCCATTCACGATATCATCAACGAATACAGACTCGAAACGGAAAAGCTGTATCCCGGAACACCCTTCTGTGCCGAAGGTACCCTTTATTTCGAGTCGGAGGTAGACAATGTGGACTTCCATTGGAACTGGCAGTACTGGGATTGGTCGGATGAGCGCGATTACAGACCTTATCTTCACGTAATCCGCACCTGCCGTCCGAACATAAATGTCGATTCCACACCGAAATACGTAAGACTCATCTGCATGGATAACCTCATGCTTAACGTATACCCGTCTCACACCGACGAATACAACGGCGGCGCGCTCATTTCCGAATATCCGGAATTTTCCGAGGCGATAAAGAACTGTGCTTCCATAAGAAAAGAATATCTCTCATATTTTGTGGACGGCATTATGGTATCCGACTGTCCTCTCAGAGAGGACTCCGACTGCCGCGTTACGGGGTATCTCAAGGAAGATGAAAACAAGCTTCTTCTTATGGTATTCAAGAACGAAGGCGGAGAGAGCAGCGTGAAGCTTGACTTTGCAGATTTTATGAACGGTGATTCATTTAAATATATCATCAAGGACGAGAGTCTGAACACCGTGCTTGAAGGCACCGTCGCTTCTTCAGGCGATATAATATTCTCCGGCGAGTCTGAAAAGCTGTATGTCATCGAGATTCTGTAAGGGCCATGCATAAAAGCGCTGCAGGAAAACAACTGACCGAGAGATTTTCACGCTATTCCCATTGACAATATTTTCGTAATATGTTATAATTTATATGTAAATATACAAACCCGAAAGGAATTTTTAGTATGAAAATCAATCAGAATTATAAAAAGCTCAAGGAAAGCTATCTTTTTTCCGACATCGCAAAGAAGACCGCCGCTTATAAGGCGGAAAATCCCGATGCGGACATTATCCGCCTTGGTATCGGCGACGTAACTCTCCCTCTCTGTACCGCTGTTGTGGATGCATTTCATGGGGCTTCTGACGAGATGGGCAAGAAAGAAACCTTCAAGGGCTACGGTCCGGAGCAGGGTCACGCTTTTCTCAAGGATGCAATAAAGGATTACTACCTCGCCGAGGACGGCGTTGCACTTGATGCCGATGAGATCTTCATCTCCGACGGCGCAAAGAGCGACCTCGGTAATATCCTCGATATCTTCGCAAAGGATAACGTAGTATTGGTGCCCGATCCGGTGTATCCCGTATACGTCGACACCAACACCATGGACGGCAGAGAGATCCTCTACATGAAGGGAACTGCGGAGAACAGCTTCCTCCCAATGCCCGATGCAAATGTGAAGGCTGACATCATCTACCTCTGCTCCCCCAACAACCCCACCGGTGCGGCATACAACCACGCACAGCTCAAAGAATGGGTCGACTACGCGAACAAGAACGGCGCGATCATCCTTTTCGATGCGGCGTACGAATCCTTCGTAACCACAAAGGAGCTTGTCCGTTCCATTTATGAAATCGAGGGCGCAAGAACCTGCGCTATCGAATTCTGTTCCTTCTCCAAGACTGCCGGCTTTACCGGTACTCGCTGCGGATGGACCGTTGTTCCCATGGAGCTTGAAGGTGACGGAATTAAACTCAACAAGCTTTGGCTCCGCCGTCAGACCACCAAATTCAACGGTGTTTCCTATCCCGTTCAGAAGGCGGCTGCCGCTGTATTCACCCCCGAAGGAAGAGCGCAGATCGCCGAAAATCTCAACTACTACAAGGAAAATGCGAAGATCATCACATCAGCTCTCGATGAAATCGGTATTTGGTATACCGGCGGCGTAAACTCTCCTTACATCTGGCTCAAGTGCCCGAACGGCATGGGCTCATGGGAATTCTTTGACCTGCTTCTCACCAAGGCAAATGTAGTCGGTACCCCCGGCGCAGGCTTCGGTGAAATGGGCGAGGGCTTCTTCCGTCTTACCGCATTCGGCGACAGAGAGCGTACCCGCGAAGCCGCTGAAAGAATCAAGGCATTACTGAAGTAATGCCTAAGGAGTTGCTTTCGCAACTCCGCTCACCCCTCTTTGATGAAATTCATTTAAAGCGTTGCCGCGGCATTACTGAAGTAATGCCTGCGCTTAACCGCAAATAAAATTTACCAAAATCCTCTTGACAAAACGTCACATTTACGTTATCATATGAATGTAATAATATTTATAAAGGAGTATTTACTATGAAAACAGTTGAAATCAAGCTTTCCTCCATCGAGGACGTTCGTAATTTCGTTAATATCGTTGCCAAGTTTGACATGGATATCGACCTTGTGTCCGGTCGTTATATCGTCGATGCAAAATCTATCATGGGCATCTTCTCTCTTGACCTCATGAAGCCCATCACTCTTACCTGCCACAGCGACAATGCTGATGCTCTCCTCGCTGAAATTAAGCCTTATATTATCTGAAATTTGATTGAATAGTGTTTCGTGGGGAAAACTTTCTTGAAAGAAAGTTTTCCCCCAAGTTTTGCGTAGCGAAACTTGTACCCTTCTTCAAAGAACTTTAATGGGGGGTATACCTAACGGACATCTCGAACAGCGGCTGTGAGGCAGCAAACTTCGCGCCGCCTTCATGGG
>JAZRPJ010000012.1:0-17850 GCA_045649205.1 Candidatus Flemingiibacterium sp. | reverse complement strand
CGTAATCACATCTCTCGAATTTGAGCGACTCACCAACGCGGCAGGTCCTACTGCCGGTAAGCTCCTCCGTCCCTCCGACGGCGAGCATCCTCACACTATCGTTTTCGTTCAGTGTGTAGGTTCAAGATGCGAGTCCTGCGCCGCAAAGGGTAAGGAATACTGCTCCAAGATCTGCTGTATGTACACCGCAAAGCACGCGATGCTCACCCGTGATAAGTATCCGGACACCGACGTTTACGTATTCTACATCGACGTCCGTACTCCAGGTAAGGCTTTCGACGAGTTCTACCGCCGTGCCGTTGAAGAATACGGTGTACACTACATCAAGGGCACTGTCGGAAAGGTATCCCCTGAGGGAAATAAGCTTAAAGTTCAGGCATCCGACCTTATCGAGGGCAAACAGCTCCATATTGATGCTGACCTCGTCGTTCTTGCGGCGGCAATTGAGCCGGATAGATCCGCACGTCCCCTTGCTACTATGCTAACAGCATCTATGGACACCAACGATTTCTTCACCGAAGCACATCCCAAGCTCCGTCCCGTTGAATCGCCCACAGCCGGCGTATTCCTTTCCGGCACTTGCCAGGGACCCAAGGATATTCCCGAAACCGTATCCCAGGCAGGTGCGGCGGCATCTAAGGTTATCGGACTTCTCTGCAAGGATAAGCTCACAGGCAACCCCTGCGTTGCAAGATCAGACGAGCTTATGTGCAACGGCTGCGGAAGCTGCGAAAAGGTCTGCCCATACGGCGCTATAACATATGAAGAAAAGGAATTCAGAATGCCCGACCGTACTACAAGAGTACGCCGCGTAGCTTCTGTAAATCCTGCCGTTTGTCAGGGATGCGGTGCTTGTACCGTAACCTGCCCGTCCGGCGCTATGGACCTTAACGGCTTCAAGAACAATCAAATCATGGCGGAGGTAGACGCAATATGCAAGATGTAAAAGATTTCAAGCCGCTTATCGTGGCGTTCTGCTGCAACTGGTGTTCCTACGCCGGTGCTGACCTCGCAGGAAGCAACAGACTTGCTTATCCTGCTAATGTAAAAATCATCCGTGTTCCCTGCTCCTGCCGTGTAAATCCCATGTTCATTCTCCGTGCTTTCCAGAGAGGCGCTGACGGCGTGATCATCTGCGGATGCCACCCCGGCGACTGCCACTACACCTCCGGCAACTACTACGCTCGCCGTCGTATGTCACTTCTCTTCTCTATGCTCGACTATATGGGCATTGAGCGTGAGCGCACCCGTGTTGAGTGGGTTTCCGCCGCTGAAGGTGCGAAATTCGCCGCAACCATGAACGATTTTGTAGCAAAGGTAACCGAGCTTGGTCCTAACAAGAGATTGGAGGATCTGAGATGCAAGAAATAATTCGTGACAGCCTTGTAAATAAGGCAAAAGAGCTCTTTGAGAACGGCACGGTAGACCGTGTTCTCGGTTGGAGCCGCGGTGAATTTGTGTATGATGCAATTCCCACCGTATTCACTACTGCCGAAGAGCTTGAAAAGAATTTCATTTTCGGCGATTTCTGCGGTGCGAACCTTTCAAAATATCTTCTCGCCGAAACAAAAAAGACCGAGAAAAAGGTTCTCGTATTCTTAAAGCCCTGCGACACATATAGCTTCAATCAGCTTCTCACCGAGCACCGCTTTGACCGCGAAAAGGCATACGCAGTTGCGATCCCCTGCGAGGGTATGCTTGATGTTGCAAAGACGATCACTTCGGCAGAGGGTATCGCAGATGTACGGGCTGACCGTGATAACGTAACGATCACCACTCTCTATGACGGCGACGTTGTTCTCCCACGTGCCGAAATGCTTGCGGAAAGATGTACAAACTGCAAGTCCCGTATCCCCGTGGCGTATGATGAAGCTATCGGAGAGAACGGTGAGGTTACCGACTGCCACCGTTTCGATGAGGTTGCAAAGCTTGAGGCTATGACTCCCGACGAGCGCTTTGCATTCTGGCAGAATGAGCTTTCCCGCTGCATCCGCTGCAACGCCTGCCGTGATGCCTGCCCTGCCTGCACCTGCGAAAAGTGCGTGTTCGACAATCCCTCCTCGGGCGTTGAATCAAAAGCGCCCTCCGATTCTTTTGAAGAAAAGAACTTCCATATTATAAGAGCCTACCACGTGGCAGGCAGATGTACAGACTGCGGCGAGTGCTCCCGTGTCTGCCCCCAACATATTCCGCTTCATCTTCTCAACCGTAAGCTCATTAAGGACATGAACGAGATGTGGGGAGAATATCAGGCAGGAGCCGAAGTCGGCAGCCGTGCACCGCTTATCAGTTTCGACTACGATGATATGGAGCCCACCGAAGCTGTTGAAAGGAGAGATAACAATGGTTAAAATTTCGATTGACAAGCTTGATTCTCTCTTTTCGGCAATAAATAATACCCATTCCCTCTATCTTCCTTCCGACAGCAAAGAGGGCGCAAAATTCGTAAAATGGACAGAGGGCATAACCCTTTCAAAAGCTCTCAACACCGCTCGCGGAATCAAGGACTTCTTCTTCCCTCAAAGCGAGGATTTAATGAAGTTCAAAACCGAGGGCAAGAAGATTGAAGTCATCGACATCCGCGACGAGCATGAAGATTTCGTAATCTTCGGCGCAAGAGCCTGCGATGTCCGCGCAATGACCATCCTCGACCGTGTATTTTTGCACCAAGAGCCGGTGGATACATACTATAAAAATCGTCGTGAGCACGGCATTATCATGTCCATGGCTTGCACGAAGCCGGTAGAATCCTGCTTCTGCGCAACCTTCGGTATCGATGCGGCAAATCCCGAAGGAGATGTCGTCTGCTACAAGACTGACGATGCCCTCTACATGGATGCCAAGACAGAAAAGGGGCAGACACTTATCGCTTCTCTCGGCGACATAGTCACCGACTGCGACGATAAGGCGGTAAATGAGCAGAAGGAGCTTATTAAATCCCGTCTTGCAAAGCTTCCCCTCGCTTCTCTCACCACCGATGCTTTCGGCGGCGGAAAGACCGAAGAATTCTTTAATTCTCCCGAATGGGATGAGCTTTCCGAGGCTTGTCTTGGCTGCGGTACCTGCACCTTTGTATGCCCCACCTGCCAGTGCTACGACATCCGCGATTTCAAGACTGATGACGGTGTTATCCGTTACCGTTGCTGGGATTCATGTATGTATTCCCAGTTTACAAGAATGGCGCACGGCAACAACCGTAATTCCCAAAAAGAACGCTTCCGTCAGAGATTTATGCATAAGCTGGTATATTTCCCCGAAAACAACGATGGCATGTTCTCCTGCGTAGGATGCGGCAGATGCCTTGCAAAGTGCCCCATACGCATGAATATTGTTAAGGTTATGAAAAAGCTGGGAGGTAATGGCAATGGCTGATATTAACGAAACTCTCATACCGGTTGTGGGCGTCATCACTGATGTGCGCATAGATACACCGGACATTAAAACATTCCGCGTTGTTACTCCGGACGGCAAAAAGCCCTTCGACCACAGACCCGGTCAGTGTGCGATGCTCTCCGTTCCCGGCGTGGGTGAGGCAATGTTTTCAATTACATCTTCTCCCACAAATACGGAGTTCATGGAATTTTCTATCAAAAAGTGCGGCTGTGTTACCGAATGGCTCCATGCCGCAGAGGTTGGTCAGATGATCACCGTCCGCGGCCCTTACGGAAAGCCCTTCCCCGTTGACGATATATTCGCCGGTCACGATATGCTCTTCATTGCCGGCGGTGTAGGACTTGCACCTCTCCGTTCCGTTATCAATTACTGCCGTCACTACCGCGACAGATACGGTCGTATCGATATCGTTTACGGCTCTCGTTCAAAGGATGACCTGCTCGACTATCAGGAGATCATCGACGAATGGCAGAAGGACGACAATGTTCACGTTCACCTGACCATCGACCGTGAGCAGGAAGGATGGGACGGACACGTAGGCTTCGTCCCCAACTACGTCAAGGAATTAGGCTTTGATACAAACAAAATGGCAGTCCTCTGCGGACCTCCCATAATGATTAAATTTACACTTCAGGGACTTACCGAGCTTGGCTTTGACAAGACACAGGTATATACGACCCTTGAGCTTCGTATGAAATGCGGTGTCGGCAAATGCGGACGCTGCAATGTAGGCGCAAAGTACGTATGCAAGGACGGTCCGGTATTCCGCTGCGATGAGCTTGATGAGCTTCCCAGTGAATATTAAGCCTCGGAGGTACTCATGAACATACAGTTTCTCGGCACAGCCGCGGCAGAGGGAATTCCCGCCGCATGGTGCTGCTGTGATGTGTGTAAAAGATCACGCAAGGTCGGCGGACGTGCACTGCGTACCCGTTCTCAGGCAATCATCGACGGCACTATGATAATAGATTGGCCGGCAGATGCATACGGGCACGTGCTTACGAACAACATCGACCTGCTCGACGTAAAATGGATGTTTTTCACCCATGCGCACCACGATCACCTCTATCCGGGCGATCTCGGTGTATTTCAAAAGGGTTCTTCCCATCCTCATGAGAATTATCACCTTAGTATCTACGGCTCTGACAAATGCGGTGAACTGATAGTTCCGCAGATAAAGCGGTATAACATCTCTGATAAATGTACCTTTAATGAAATAAAAGCGTACGATAAAATAAGTGTCGGAAAGTATACCGTAACCGCTCTTCCGGCTCTTCACGATGCCGGAGCGGGTCCGCTGTTTTACATGATAAGCGACAGCGAAAAGACGCTTCTGTACGCCCACGATACACACTATTTCACCGACGATGTGTGGGAATATTTTGAGCGTGAGAAACCGAAGTTTAATTTAGTATCGCTTGACTGCACAAACGGATGTCTACCGCTTAATTATGTAGGTCATATGGGACTTGAAGAAAATATTCAAGTGAAAAATCGAATGCTCAATATGGGCATCGCGGATGAAAATACTTTGTTTATCTGCAACCATTTCTCTCATAACGGTACAAGCAATGCTGACTATGACAGCTTCGCTCCCATTGCGGCAAAAGAAGGCTTCCTCACGTCCTATGACGGTATGAAGATTGATTTTTAAAAAGGAGTCAAATAAAGTGGAAAATTTCGTAAATGTATTCCTGTTCGGAAAGCAGTATAAGGTTCCGGACAACTTAACGATCATGCGTGCCATGGAATATGCCGGTTATCAGCTCGTTCGTGGAGTTGGTTGCCGCTGCGGCTTCTGCGGCGCCTGCGCAACAATTTACAGAATCAAGGGCAAACAGGAGCTTAAGACCTGCCTTGCCTGCCAGACCAAGGTTGAGGACAATATGTATATTGCCACTCTTCCGTTCTTCCCTCTTGTAAAGCACCCTTACGACATTAAGGAAGTAAAGCCCACCGAGCAGATCATGATGCAGCTTTACCCCGAAATCTACGCATGCATCGGCTGCAACGCCTGCACCAAATCCTGCACCCAGGACCTTAACGTAATGCAGTACATAGCATACGCCCAGAGAAGCGAATACGAAAAGTGTGCCGAAGAATCCTTCGACTGCGTAATGTGCGGAGTATGCTCCTCACGTTGCCCTGCGGGAATCACACATCCCCAGGTAGGACTTTTAGCAAGACGTCTTACGGGTAAATATCTCGCTCCCGAAACAAAACACCTTCTTGAGCGTGTTGCCGAGATTGAAGCCGGCGACTGTGAAGCGGCACTTCAGGATATCATGAAGAAGACCGCCGATGAGCTTAAAGAAATGTACAACAACCGTGATTTTGAGAAATAAGGAGGGAGCTTAAAATGTATACAAAAGAAATGCTTGAATCCATCAAAAAGGTGGAGGCGACCCGTGAAGCCCGTCTTCAGGCGGTGCTTGCCGGTAACCACCCTCGCCGTATGACCGCGGAGGAAAAGGAGCAGGTCCTTCTCGAAAATCACCCCGACCATATAAAGTCCCAGTTCGCAGAGTTGGTCATCGGTCCAAACAAGGGCGAAAAAGTACCGTTGGAGCTTGCTGAAATTCTTCAGGCAAACCCCAGAGTAAAGCCCTCGGATATTGACCTTACCAAGATCGACTACGACGTGGACGTTCTTATAATCGGCGGCGGCGGCGCAGGCTCTTCGGCGGCTATTATGGCTCACGAAAACGGTGCAAACGTAATGATCGTCACCAAGCTTCGTCACGGTGATGCAAACACCATGATGGCAGAGGGCGGTATTCAGGCGGCAGATAAGCCTAATGCCAGCCCGGCACAGCATTACCTCGACGTTATGGGCGGCGGTCACTTCAAGAATATCCCCGAGCTTGTTTACAAGCTTGTAAATGATGCCCCCATATGCATCAAGTGGCTCAACGATCTTGGCGTAATGTTCGACAAGGAAGCAGACGGCACTATGGTAACCACCCACGGCGGCGGTACATCCAGAAAGCGTATGCACGCCTGCAAGGACTATTCCGGTGCCGAAATCATGCGTGTTCTCCGCGACGAGGTTCAGAACAGACAGATTCCCGTGGTTGATTTCACCTCGGCAATCGAAATAATCAAGGACGAAAACGGCAAGGCAGCCGGTGCAGTCCTTATGAATATGGAAACCAAGGAAATCCTTATCGCAAGAGCAAAGACCGTTGTAATCGCAACAGGCGGCGCGGGACGTATGCACTATCAGGGCTTCCCCACCTCTAACCACTACGGCGCAACCGCAGACGGACTTGTTCTCGCTTACAGAGCTGGCGCTCCTCTGCTCTACGCGCACACTTTGCAGTATCATCCCACCGGTGCAGCGTTCCCGTCACAGATTTTCGGTGCGCTTGTAACTGAGAAGGTTCGCTCCATCGGCGCACAGCTCATTAATGCCGATGGTGAAGCCTTCATGTATCCTCTTGAAACCCGTGACGTATGCGCATCCAGCGTAATCCGCGAGTGTCGCCGTGGCAAGGGTGTTGAAACCTTCGGTGGCGGTCAGGGTATCTGGCTTGACTCTCCCATGATCGAGCTTATCCACGGTGAAGGCACCATCGAAAAGAGAATCCCCGCTATGATGCGTATGTACTTAAAGTACGGCATCGATATGCGCAAGCAGCCTATTCTTATCTACCCCACTCTTCACTATCAGAACGGCGGTATCAAGATTGGCGAAAACGGAATGTCCGCTGTTGAAAACCTCTTTGTTGCAGGTGAGGCTGTAGGCGGTATTCACGGAGAGAACAGACTTATGGGTAACTCCCTTCTCGACATCATCGTATTCGGGCGCAATGCCGGTGTCAATGCGGCGGCTGTGGCAAAGAATATGAAGGTATCGGAAAATCTCACCCTTTCTCATGTTGACGATTTCGTAAAAGAAATGGCAGATGCCGGCATCAAAACCGATGTCGTTTCTCCGAAGCTCCTTCCGAACTACACAGGAAAAAAGAGCGAAATATAATTTATAGTAACATTAAGAGGTAAATAAAAAATGAGTATCTTCGGTGGATTTATTTCCATAAGCAATCTTTCCACACTCCTTGTAGTGGTATTTGCGGTTCTGTTCTTCGGATACGCGCTTGGAAGAATTAATGTAAAAGGCGTTTCTCTCGGCGATGCCGGTGTGTTTATCGTGGCACTTTTGTTCGGCGCACTCTTCTTTACGATGAATGCCGAAGGTGGACTTAACTTCATAGCTTCATCAAAGCCCTACGATTTCTCAAGCGGGCTCTCACTCATTGAAAGCCTTGGACTTGTGCTTTTCGTAACATCTGTGGGCTTTATCGCAGGTCCGAAATTTTTCGGAAACTTCAAAAGGAACTTCAAATCCTACGTTCTTCTCGGAATTATCGTCATTCTCGCCGGTGGACTTGCCGCTGCGGGATGCATCGGTCTTGGTGAAGTACTCGGATATGGTGCCACAATCACCGAGCAGGACGGCTTTGTAGCAATGATCGTAGGTCTGCTTTCCGGCTCGCTCACTTCTACTCCGGCTTTTGCCGCGGCTAAAGCAACCGTTGCAGAGGAATACGTTTCCCTCGTTTCTGTAGGTCACGGTATCGCCTACATATTCGGCGTTGTGGGCGTCGTGCTTTTCGTTCAGCTTATCCCTAAGCTTACAAAAGCTGACATGGAAAAGGAACGTGAGCTTTTGGTTATCAAAAAAGACGAATCCAAGAAGTCGGTTATCGGCAATCTTTTCGAACTTGACCATATGGGTATCGCGGTATTTTCCCTTGCGGCAATTCTCGGAACCTTCATCGGTCAGATAAAGATTCCCCTCTCCGGCGACGGACTTTCCGGAACTTGCTTCTCCCTCACCACTACCGGCGGATGCCTCCTTGCAAGCCTTATACTCGGTCACTTTTCACGCATCGGCAAGCTTTCAATCATGCCGGCGGCATCAACCCTGAAGCTCTTCCGTGAGCTTGGTCTTGTACTTTTCCTCGTTGGTGCAGGAATCCCCGGCGGTGCGGAATTTGTTGAAAACTTCGACCCGATGTACTTCGTTTACGGAATCATCATGACGATAGTACCTCTTATTATCGGTTACATCTTTGCAAAGTACGTTCTGAAGCTGAGCCTTCTCAACAATCTCGGTTCTCTCCCCGGCGGTATGACAAGTACCCCCGCGCTCGGAACACTCATAAATGTTGCAAAGACAGAGGATGTTGCCTCGGCTTATGCGGCGACCTATCCTATAGCCCTTGTTTCTGTGGTGCTGGTTTCGCAGTTCCTTATCATTTTGTTCTAACGGTAATCATGAAAAATGCTGTAACCTCATCGGTTACAGCATTTTTAGTAAAGGGCGTTCTTTTAAGTTTTTAGGGGTAGCATATATTTTTAATCGTCCCCATTTTCAAAGGTCTTGATAAAATTTTCAGGTGAAACTCCATAAAACGCCTTAAATTCACGGTTGAAATTTCTTATGCTTCCAAATCCGGCATCAAAAGCCACATCGGAAATATTTTTCCCCTTCTTATCCGCGAGCAGCCTGGCAGCATATGAGGAACGTACGGAATTTACGTATTTTGTATATGAAATTCCCGCGCTCTCCTTGAAAGTCCGGCTGAGATATACCTTGTGAACGTTTAAAACCGAAGCAACGGAGGAGAGCGAAATATCCTCTGTCCTGAAATTCTCGCAGATATAGCAAACAGCCCCAATGAAAACCGAGCCTTCATGATTTCTGCCTCCGGGGATGAATGTACATTTTGAAATCACTTCGGAAATTATCGGATAAAGTATAGCTCTTGCATTTATATCGTCTGTCACATTATTTCCTATCTGAAGCTTCTCGTCACACAAAAGAAATATCTCTTTGCGGAGCTTACAGACCGCATTTCCCTTCTCGGCTATCATTCCTTTCATAAGTGAATGAACATCGGGAACAAGCTCGGGAGAAAAAACAATAACAAAGCACTCGGAGCTTACCGGCGTTTCAAATGAATGAGCTTCAAATGGCAAAATAAAAGTACCTTCTCCCGCGCCGATTTTGCGTATATCATCTCCAACCTGCATGACGACCTCTCCGCTTTTGACACAGACAAGCTCCATTCTGTAATGAATATGCAATTGACAGACAACATCCTTGTGTCTTGCCGCTTCAAAGCTGTTTTTTTCAAAATCCGTAGTAGAAATACTGTAGGACATAAAAGAAGCCTCCACTGGTTAATATCCGTCTATATATTATATTCTTTTTGTCTTGCAATGTCAAGCCTTTTTGTGCTAAAATATAAAAAAGGCTTCAAATCGAGGTTTTCGTATGTCTTTTATTCTTTATCTTGGCATTTTCATATGCGGAGCGGCAACGATATTCTCAGAGCAAAAATACGGCCGAGCCATTAAAAATATTAATGAGATCTGGATATACGCGTTCATCACGGGAATTATCTCAAGCGTTAATTTCATTATTCTTTCCGGCTTCACCTTTGATTTCAATCTGAACATTTTAATATATTCTCTGGCAATGACTGTGCTTTCGGTGCTCTCATATTTTGTATCCCTGATCACACTCAAATATATGGAGATTTCCGTCATCAGTGTTATCCGGAGCGGTGGCAGTCTTATACTTGCCATCATTCTCGGAATGCTTATTTTTTCCGAAGCTCCCGGTATCGTATCCGCTATGAGAGTCGCCTGCACTCTTGCCGCGATTTTTTATATTTACCTCATCGACAGAAGGAATCAAAGTGGGAAAAGTAAAAATACAGTAACAGGACTTCTTTTGTGTATTTCGGGAGCGGCAATATCGGCATTTTTCACCGTAGTTTCAAAATTTGTTGCTACAGATTCAGCAGTGACAAATTCAAATCACGTATTTTTTCTTACAAATGTACTCATTGTTGGGGTATCCGTGCTCGGTATGCTCCTCCCCGCTATAAAGAATAAAAAGCTTGACATTTCATACACCAAAGGATTATCAACGGGTAGATTTTTTCTGATATTTATGTGCACGGTGGCATCGAATGTATCCGCAATTCTCGGGGTTCTTATTCTGAAAATCGGAAATATAGAGCTGTATGCCCCCATAAGCGGTGCGCTTAATATAATTGCCGCCGAAGCTGTCGCGGTCTTTATAGCAAAGGAAAAGCCACAGATAGTACCAATCGCCTTTTCCGTACTTGCAACACTTTTGGGATTTTTTGGATAATTAAATTTAGGAGGAGAAACAATGCTTGACTACACCAATTCATCAATTTTATATGTATCTCAATCCGACGGAGATGACAATAACAGCGGCTTTGAGCGTACTTCCGACGTATATGGCAGAGGTCCGCTTAAAAGTATCGAGGCTGCTGTCCTGATTCTTCGTCAGATGCGTGCCTGCGGATGTCTTCAGCCTATGACGGTAAAATTTATCGGAGATTACTATCTTTCGGAGCCCATTTCACCCGGATTCGAAAACAACACCAAATATTTCGCAAAAAATTTCAAAATGGAGAACGTCACTTTTGAATCGGCAGATGAAAAGCGTTCCCGCATAATCGGCGGTAAAAAGCTCACCGGATTTAAGAAAGACGTTTTTAACGGCGTTAACTGCATTTCCCTTCACATTCCCGAGGTTGAAAAGGGAGAGTGGCTTTTCAGCGATCTTTACGTGGAAGGCAAGCGTGCATCGCTTACGAGATTCCCGAAAGATTCAACCCTGCGCGCGGTAACTACCGAAGTACCCGATCCGCCCGTATTTAGCCACGGCTCAAAATGGTTTATCGCGCATAAAGAAGATCTTGAAGGCATTGACGTAGAAAACACTATCGTTTCATATTTCCATTACTGGATCGACGAGCATTCACCCGTTGAAAGCTACGATCCGGAAACCGGAAAGCTCACCATGAAGCTGCGCTCCCGCTTCAAGATTACAACGAATTACGAAGCTGATGACTCCTCGCTGTTATACTATTATCTTGAAAACGTCCCCACCACATTCTCCACTCCCGGCGAATGGTATCTGGAGATCAAGACGGGTATGCTCTATTATATCCCCCTCTCTCCCGATACTGCTCCTGACGAGCTTGAAGTCTTTGCGCCTATCCTTGATCAGCTTGCGCTGGTAAAGGGTACCGCGGAAAACCATATTTCGGGCATAAGATTTAACAATCTCGATTTTCTATGCACTAAAGGTGATTATGTAAGTAAATATAGGTCCGAAGTTACGAATGATATTCTTGATGAAGACGGCGGTTTTGCTTCTGACGCTCAGTCGGTCTTTGGGGCGTACGGTGCTATAAGCTTCGAATACGCCGATAACTGTGAAGTGAGAAACTGCGGCGTTTACTGCACCGGTATTCACGCCATTGAGATAATCAAGGGCTGCAAAGCTATCAGAGTAGAAGGCTGTAATTTAAGCGAGCTTGGTGGCGGAGGTGTAAAAATATTAGGTGCCTCAGCTAATGAAGATAAATGTGACGAAACCGCTTATTGCACCGTACGAAACAATGTAATAAGCCATCTCGGAATAAGATTTGCCGCAGCCTGCGGAGTACTTATTTGCCATTCACCATATAATGAAATCTCATATAACGATATCGGATATACCGATTACACGGGCATCTCCGTCGGCTGGGTATGGGGATACAGAGAATCTACAACCATGGGCAACACCATAAGGGGAAATCACATCCATCACATCGGAGCCGGCAGGCTTTCCGACATGGGCGGAGTATACCTGCTTGGTCCGCAAAGCGGTACTGTTGTTGAGGATAATATCATTCACGATGTTACCAGCGCACATTACGGCGGCTGGGGAATTTATACCGATGAAGGGTCCTCATACATTACTATTAAAGGAAATACCGTCTACAACTGTAAATGCCAATGTCTGCATCAGCATTACGGTTCTTATAATACTGTCACAGATAATATTTTCGTAGGCGGCGGTGATACACTTGTATGGCCTTCACGTACCGAGGCACACATCGGACTTGTCTGCCAAAACAACACCTTTATCACAAACGGAAGACCCGTTTATCCCGGTAAAGGCGGCGATGAAAAGAAAATCATGCTCTCACTTAAATCATCGAAAAACAAGATCTGGGATATGTCGGGAAAAGAACCTGTGATGGCAATAATCCAATCGGAAGGCAAAACTGTTGAGCTTTCTCTTAAGGATTGGCAAAAACTCATTGGCAAGGACGAAGGCAGTAAAATTGAGAAGCCTGATCTCAGCTCAGAAAAATTCAAATTTTTGAGCGAAGTCAAAGACTATCAAGATTTAAATAATAATAACAAAGGACAGGTGCTGCACTAAAGTGCAGCACCCTTTTTTCGGTTTTTATTCGATTTTGTCAGCTCGCGCCGGAAGCCCTCCGCTGCAGAAATAGTAAAGAATCGTGACAGACTTATAATTTCTTATTTTAATCCTCCGCAGTAAACCGTGCCTCTCTTTGCATCAAGGGTCACTGCAGT
Source organism: Candidatus Flemingiibacterium sp. (assembly GCA_045649205.1). Lineage (GTDB taxonomy): Bacteria > Bacillota > Clostridia > Oscillospirales > CAG-272 > Flemingiibacterium. Next base: position 5,028 of record JAZRPJ010000012.1, on the reverse strand, counting down.
GCCGCTTTTCAGAATTTTGGTAGCGCCTATAGCTCCGATAATTACGGGAATACCGATCGCCTGACCTACAATGGCGGCATGGGAATCCGCACCATCCATCTCGCAGATGATCCCTCTTGCGTGACGAAGCAGATCTATCACTGCATTTGAAGTATATGGGATGACCACAATGTCGTCTTCCTTGAATTTCTGGCGCATTTCGTTCTCGTCACGGCATACGCAGAGCGTACCGCAAACCGAATCGATGCCCGAGGAAATTCCCGTTCCGCTTGTGAGAAGATTACCTACAATCTGCACCTTTAATATATTGGTAGTACCTGCCACGCCCAAGGGAATTCCGGCGGTAATTACCGCGAGGTCGCCGTATTCAACAGCCTTCTTTGAATAAGCTACATCAATGGCGTGCTCAAAAAGAACATCACTCGTTACCTGCTCCTCAATGAGCATGGGAGTAACGCCCCAGGAAAGCGAAAGCTGGCGGCAGACCTGCTCGCTGGGCGAACATCCGATTATAGGAGTTTCCGGACGGAAACGGCTTATCATACGGGCAGTCTGACCGGATTTTGTTACGGTAATAATGGCATTTGCTCCAAGATCACTGGCAGTAGTACAAGCCGCATGGGATACGGCAGTGGTCACGTTGGAGAACCCCTTCTGCCCGCGTGAAAGACGCTCGGTGTAGCCAATATCGCTCTCGGTACGCATGGCAATGGACGCCATTGTCTGTACGCTGTCTACCGGATACGCGCCTGCGGCGGTTTCGCCGGACAGCATAAGTGCGGATGTGCCGTCGTAGATCGCATTGGCAACGTCGGTGATCTCTGCCCTGGTAGGACGCGGATTTTTGGTCATGCTTTCAAGCATCTGAGTAGCGGTGATTACCGGCTTACCTGCGCTGTAGGCTTTGGAGATCAGCTTTTTCTGAACGATCGGTATATCTTCCATTGGAATTTCAACGCCCATATCTCCTCGTGCCACCATGATTCCATCCGCCGCCTTAATGATCTCGTCGATATTCTCAACTCCTGCGGCATTTTCGATTTTTGCGATTATGCGTATACCGTGAGCGCCTTTTTTGTCAAGCAGACTGCGGATCTGTTCAATATCTGCCGCGCACTGAGTAAAGGATGCGGCTATAAAATCAAATTCTTCCGCAATACCGAACTCGATATCGGAAATATCGCGCTCTGACATAAAGGGGATTGAGAGTTTTACGCCTGGAATATTTACACCCTTTCGGCTTGAAATTCTGCCACCGTTGATTACGCGGCAGATGATTTTTTTCGAATCTGCCTCGATTACGCGAAGCTCCACAAGACCATCATCAATGAGTATACGGCTTCCTTCTCTTACATCACGCCACAACTCCTTGTGGGTTACGCTTGACTTTGTTTCATCGCCTTCCACATCCTCGAAAACAAGCTCAAACGTCTTTCCTGACTCGAGGCAAACAGGCTCTTTGAATGTGCCGAGGCGGATCTCCGGTCCTTTGGTGTCAAGAAGAAGCGCTGTATAGCTTCCAAGCTCCTTTCGTGCCATCTTTACGGTGTCCGCAATTTTTTTATGCCCCTCGTGGTCGCCGTGGGAAAAGTTAAGTCTTGCCACATCCATGCCGGCATTGATCATCTCTCTGACCGTTTCAAGGGATGAAGATGCAGGACCTATAGTGCAGATTATTTTCGTTTTTCTTTTTAAATTCATGCTAACCCCCCTTGTGAATTTCAAAACATATTACCATATCTATTGTACCACAAAATTCCAATATATGCAACCGAATTTTGAAAAAACAAAAAATTTTCCGTTATATCACCAAAGCGGTACATCTCTAAAGGATGTACCGCCCGTTTTTATTCAGTTTTATCCGTACGCCCGAGCCGCTTCCCACGGCAGAAATAGTACGGAACCATAACAAAAAGAAGTGCGGCAAGCCATGAGAATGGCTCGATAAAGAAAAGCACACCGCCGCCAAGATAAACGATCATCAGCTTTGCCATAAGTATTCTGACAGCCGATTCACCGAACCCGGAAACCATGGACCAGAAAGAATCTCCAATAGATTGAAAATTACTCCTATAAACATAGACAAGATACAAAATCGGCAGACACAAAGCCATATTGATGAGATACCTTGAGCCGACAGCCAATGCCTCTTTTGCACCTTCCTCGCCGATATCAATAAACAGCTGGAGCAAAATATTCCGGAGTGGGATAACAAGAGCCATTATCAGAAGCGAAGCTCCGATTGCAAGGACAAAGGCATCTTTAAGCCCACGCCGTACCCTCTTATGATTACCTGCGCCGAAATTCTGGGAAGCAAATGTGGTAAAGGATGCACCGAGAGCAATAGCGGAGCTTTCGAGTATTCCGTAGAGCTTGCTTACGGCGGTATATCCTGCGATAAACTCACTTCCCTGCAGGTTTACGGTTGACTGAATTATCATTCCTCCGACGTTGATTACAATATACTGAACTGCAAGGGGCAACCCAAAGATCAGGAGCTTCCAAAGCAGTTTAAAATCGGGTTTCCATGCCTTTCTGTCAAGCTTCACGCAGTTAATTTTATATATTTTAGTCACACAGAATAAAAACGCCACCGCCTGACTGATGACAGATGCCAACGCCGCACCGAATACTCCAAGTCTGAACAGCATAACAAAAACAAGGTCGAGCATGATATTAAGAAGTGCCGCAATGAGCATCGCCCAAAGCGGAGAGCTTCCATCACCGAAAGCCCTGAGTATAGCGGCGGATAAATTGTATCCGGTAACAATGACCGTTCCGGCTATCATGGTTGACAGATAGATCACCGCATCACCGAGAATATGGGACGGTGTATCAAGAAGAAGCAGTATCGGCTTTGCAAATATAAGTCCGATAACCGTAAAGAAAATCGCAATAATCAGCGAAAGCACCGCCGACATTGTAATTGACTTGTTCATCATTTTATAGTCCTGCTTGCCGAAATACCGGGAAACAAATGTTGCAAAGCCCTGAGTCATAACCGAAACACTCCACAGTATGACCCAGTACGTCCAGTCGGTGCATCCCACTGCTGCAAGTGCGTTCATTCCGACACCACGTCCCACAATGGCAGCATCCACTATCATATATAATTGCTGTCCGAGATTTGTAAATATTATGGGAATGGCAAACCCAAGCATTAGCCGCCAAGGGCTTCCCCTTGTCATGTCAGTAATTTTCAAAGGTAGAATCTCCTCACTGCGCGGCAATGTCCGCTGTTTTCAAGCGTAAAAATCTCCGCACCTACGCTAAATTATACCATAATAATCTGCCTCTGTCAATAATCGTGTGCAAAAACAGCCGCACGTTAGACGCGCGGCTGTTAAAATAAATATCACCAATCGAAGTTGCGTTCGACGTTCGGATAGGGATTGATCTCAAGATGCTCGCGGAGCAGCTTGCCCTCACGCACACGGCACATGAAATCCATAAATTCTTCATAGTCCGGCAGCTTATGACGGTGTTCGCCTGGACGGAACCACGCGGCGGCATGATCTTCACAGCCAAGGTACTTGAAGCATTCCTTGACCGCCATGAAGTTCTGCCATGCGCCGATGGGATTTATCCAGTAATCCTGCATCCCCTCATTCTGGAGCCAGTAGCGCGGCGCAACAAGTGCACCGAAGTAATGCATATCGTATGGCAGATCCTGTTCACGTCCGGAGTAAGGTTCGAGCTTGTCACCCATCCAGTGACGGATGACCTTCAGCATATCTTCAAGGCGCTCACTACGACGGCATCTGTCACCCTGATCGGTAACAACAGTGCGGTAGGAAACTGCGCCGTGGCATCCGCTGTTGTTCGGACATACATACTTGATGCGCTCATCGGCAACTGCCGCCAGCATTACAGTCTTGCCGCCTCTGGAGTGTCCGGTGATACCGACTTCGGTTTCGTCAACAAATGACATCTGCTCAAACACATCCATAACCACCATGTATCCCCATGCCCATGCGGAGATGGCGGTAAATTCCTTATGCTCCGGGTATACATCATACAGCCCGCCGGTACGATCGTAAGCGGTGCCTGCCTTCGGTTCGCCCATTATATCCTTAGCAATCTCAAGGCGATTGAATTTTGCGGCAATCATACCGCGGCTCATAGCCGATTTAACAACATCGCTCTCCATATTGGCGTAGCATCCATCGCCGGTGAGCAATACCGGATACTTTTCTCCCTCTACACAGGGAATGTACATTTCAAGCATGAATGTGAGCTGACGCACCTTTGAGCCAGCGGTAATTCTGTACCACTCTGAAGTTTGACCACCAGGAGCTGCATGATTGAGCTTTTCGTATTTTACAACTTCGGGACGGGGAGGCATGCCGCCGAATTCGAAATCAATGATGAAATCCCTGATTTTATGGCGCTGTGCGTACCATTCTTCAGGAGTCATGCGTGTCCCATCTTCCTTTTTGAAGGGGTCGGGCATCTTTCCTAAAAATTCGATATTTCTCATTTTATCAGCCCTCACTTTGGCGTTTTATCGGTTTTATAATCCTTGGGGCATTATCTCTCCGTTGATTATATCATAATTAGATCAGTAAGTCAATACATTTTTGTTTTTTTGTTTTTTCATAAAAGAGACAAACCTTGAATTTTAATACAAATGCCCCCCATTTTGAGCCAAGGGGGGCAAATAGTGGATAAATGCGCTAATCTTCTTTTGGGCGATTGATATTCCAAGTCGTCAAATAGTCAGGATCTACAACGCTCTCTCCGGTAGAACACAAACGGTACTCACCGGGAGGAGCAATTTTTGTTGAAGACAAATCCGGAGGAAGCCGAAAAATCTCACCATCATTCAATTTAACCAAGATTTGATTTTCGTTTGATTCAATGACCGTTCCCCAATACTGCTTCTGCTCGATAAATTCATTATCCGATGTATAATATGTAAGTCCAATTAGAATGGTTTTTCCAACCAGATTTGAAAAAGAAATGCTGTTCAATTTGATTTCCTCCTTATGCTATTGCCTGCGGCACCAATGAAAAACTCCAAGTCAT
>JAZRPJ010000011.1:0-4624 GCA_045649205.1 Candidatus Flemingiibacterium sp. | reverse complement strand
GTCAGTACATCCAGGAGGGCAGACGTAATCTCTTTGAAACCGTTATTAATATTGAGAAATCCAACGATACTGTTGTAATTCCTCATGACCCCAACAATATTGACGGACTCAACTTCCTCTCCGGTGAGGAGCTTCACAAGGTTAACGCTGCGGCCATGAATGCGACTCTTCTCGCTCATGTTGACGGCGGTGTTCCCAATATCGTTTTGAATCTTAAGGACAGAAGTGAATATTCCTTCGGTTGGCTTGTATACTTCTTCGAATATGCCTGCGCACTTTCGGGTTATACTCTCGGCGTGAATCCCTTCAATCAGCCCGGAGTTGAAGCTTATAAGAAGAATATGTATGCTCTGCTTGGCAAGCCCGGTTATGAAGCAGAAAAAGAAGCTCTCGAAGCGAGAATGGCAAAATAAACAATTATTTTCAAAGCTATGCGCAAGTATTTGGCAAAAATTTGTACAACTTGTAAAAACTTTAAAAATCATACAATTTGTTTATAAAAACCCTTGAAATTTTCCCGATTTTAGTGTAAAATATAAGTAGTAGAAATACTAATCACAATTCTAGGAGGATTACACTATGTTAAAATTAATCATCGGCGTCAAGGGAACAGGCAAGACCAAGCAGCTTATCGAAATGGTCAACACAGCTTCCGCCGAGAGCAAGGGCTCTGTTGTTTGTATCGAAAAGGGAACCAAGTTAACCTATGATATCAAGCATACCGCCCGTCTTATAGATACAGATCAGTACGGAATTTGTGACGGTCAGTCCCTTTTCGGATTTGTTGCCGGAATTACTGCAAGCAATCACGATGTTACTGATATTTACATCGACTCCGCTCTTAAGATCTGCAACAACAATATTGAATCTTTTGATAAGCTTTGCACAGAGATTGATACTCTTACCGAAAAGCTCGGTATTCACTGCACAATGACAGTTTCTCTCGCTGCTGATGCCGCTACCGAAACTATTAAGAAGTATCTTTAATAGCAAAAAAGAAATGTGATTACAGCCGCACTGCCGTTTTGAGTGTATTATTCGGTAGTGTGGCTGTTTTTTGTGATTCCGAGGTGATTTTATGAAATACCGCAACATAGTTTCTGCCGTATTTATTGAGCGGTTAAACCGCTTTGTTGCTTCTGTCAATATCGACGGCGAGGAAGTGTCTGTCCACGTAAAAAATACGGGACGGTGCCGGGAGCTGCTTATTCCGGGGGCAACTGTATACCTTGAAGATTTTTCGGGGCGTATGGGGACGAGGAAGCTTTGTTATGACCTTATCGCTGTGGAAAAGAGCGGAATTCTCATAAACATGGATTCGCAAGTGCCGAATAGGGTAGTGCGCGAGGCTTTGGAGGACGGTCGGATTTTACTACCCGGTATGGCTGACCTCTCTGATATACACGCTGAAAAAACCTACGGCAATTCCCGCTTTGATTTTTATGTAAATGATAAAACCGGAAGGGAAGCCTTCATTGAGGTTAAAGGGGTAACCCTTGAAAAGGATGGTGTGGTATCCTTTCCCGATGCTCCTACCGAGCGAGGAATAAAGCATTTACATGAGCTTGTGGACGCCAAAAACGCCGGATACGGGGCGTATGCGGTGTTTGTCATTCAGATGTCCGGAATGAAGTATTTTACGCCAAATGACGACCGTCATGCCGAATTCGGGGCAGCTTTACGCTTCGCAGCGGCAAATGGTGTGGGGATACTCGCCTACGAGTGTAATATCACGCCGGATTCCATTGAAGTGACGAAGCCTTTGCCGGTGCGTCTATCGTAAATCGCAGCTTTTAAATCACGGCTTTTTTGTCGAATATTATTGACAAAAATTCATTTGTGGTTTATAATATTATTAATATGTTTTCTTTTGAAAGGAATATCTGGGCACTGCCCGATTTTGGTCTAAGACAATGAAAATTACTCCTGTAAAAGGTACTGCCGATTATCTTCCCGAGGAAGTGGCTCTCAGGGATTATTTGCAGTCTACGATTATTAACACCTACCGTTCCTGCGGTTTTGAGAGAATCACTACACCTATCATTGAGGATGCGGAGAATCTTGACAAATCCGAGGGCGGAGAAAACCTCAATCTTATTTTTAAGATTATGAAGCGCGGCGAAAAGCTTGAGGAAGCACTTGCTTCCGGTAATCCTAATGAGCTTTCTGACATGGGTCTTCGTTATGACCTGACTCTGCCGCTTACACGCTATTATTCCAACAACCGCGCGAAGCTGCCGAACCCATTTAAGGTGATTCAGGTTGACCGCGTTTACCGCGCCGAGCGTCCTCAGAAGGGACGTATGCGTGAGTTCATGCAGTGCGACATCGACATTATCGGCAGCGATTCATACACTGCCGAGGTTGAACTTATCGGTACCACCGCAAAGGCTCTTCTCAATATAGGATTTGATAACTTCAAAATCCGTATAAATGACCGCCGTCTGCTTCGTGCTATCATCATGAGTGCGGGTTTTGCTGAAACGGACTGCGATTCTGTATGCATTTCTCTTGATAAGCTCGATAAGATTGATGTTTCGGGCGTTAGTGAGGAGCTTACTTCAAAGGGCTTTGATGCCGCTATGGTGGACAAGCTGATGAAGAATATTTCCATCACGCCGTTCACACTTGAAACTGCTGCCGAAATTTGCGGCGACCTTGACTGCATTGCAAATCTTCGCCGTATTATGGAGCTTTCGGAGAAGGCGGCAGACGGTAAGTACGGCATCGAATATGACATGACACTTGTCCGCGGCCAGGGCTATTACACCGGAACTGTATTCGAAATTTCCTCTCCCGATTTCCGTGGAGCTATCGGCGGCGGCGGACGTTATGACAATCTTGTGGGCAAATTCATCGGTGAGAGTATTCCCGCCGTTGGCTTCTCCATAGGATTTGAGCGGATTGCCGGGATACTTCTTGACAAGGGCTACAAAATTCCCGGAAGCAAGGGCAAATTGGCACTTATCTACACGGAGGAGAATTTCGCTGATGCTCTCATGCACGCAGAGGAGCTTCGAGAGGAGTACAACGTAAATCTTATGGTTATGCCGAAGAAGCTTGGCAAGCTCTTTGCAAAGCTTGAAGAGGGCGGATACACCGGCTGTCTTGTTGAAGGCGATGCCGAGATTAAATTTTTTAATAAGTAATAAAGAAACCTTTACGCCTATCTTATTTGATGGCGTAAAGGTTTTATTTTTCTCCCAAATTATCTTTTGTGTTCCTAATGTTAAATAGCATAAAGGAATGCTACCCAAAAGGCTCTCCCACCGGGAGAGCTGTCAGCGTATGCTGACTGAGAGGGACGCAACTTTCTTACCCTCTCCGTCACGTCTTACGGCGTGCCACATCTCCCAAAGTGAGAGGCTTAAATAAGAGATTTAATCGCAAAAATTCTTTGTTGAATTGGACTGTTTCTTCAGCATCTTTTTAAGATACTGTCCGGTGTAGGATTTTTCGCATTTTGCAACTTCCTCGGGAGTTCCCACCGCCACGATTTCTCCGCCGCCGTCGCCCCCTTCGGGACCAAGGTCGATAATATAGTCGGCGGTTTTTATCATGTCGAGGTTGTGCTCGATGACAATGACCGTATTGCCGGCATCCACCAGCCTTTGAAGCACTTCAATGAGCTTCTTTACATCTGCCATGTGAAGTCCGGTGGTCGGTTCATCGAGGACGTAAACGGTCTTGCCGGTGGAACGTTTAGACAGCTCGGTGGCAAGCTTCACACGCTGTGCTTCACCCCCGGAAAGGGTGGTGGAGGACTGACCGATCTTGATATAGCCAAGCCCCACGTCATAAAGGGTCTGGAGCTTGCGTGCAAGCCGCGGTAGGCTTTCAAAGAAGGAGAGTCCTTCCTCGACGGTCATTTCAAGCACATCGGAGATATTTTTGCCCTTGTATTTTACCTCAAGGGTATCTTTATTGTACCGCTTGCCCTTGCATACGTCGCAGGTGACGTAGACATCGGGGAGAAAATGCATTTCGATACATTTTACGCCGTCACCCTCGCAGGCTTCGCATCTGCCACCTTTAACGTTAAAGGAGAAGCGTCCGGAAGTGTAGCCGCGCATTTTCGCATCTGCGGTTTTAGCGAAAAGTTCACGTATATCGGTGAAAAGTCCCGTATATGTCGCAGGATTGGAACGCGGCGTTCTGCCGATGGGGCTTTGGTCGATGGCGATGATCTTATCTAGATTTTCGATGCCTTCGACCTTTTTGTGCTTGCCTGGATAGGTAATGGCACGGTTAAGGTCACGGGCGAGGACACGGTATAGAATAGAGTTGATAAGCGAAGATTTGCCCGAACCGGACACTCCCGTAACACAGCAGAAAAGTCCGAGGGGAATCTTAACGTGTATATTTTTCAGGTTATTCTGGGATGCACCGATGATTTTAAGGAAGTTCCCGTTGCCTGAACCGCGAAGTGCCGGAACGGGGATCTTTTCTTTCCCAGAGAGATATGCGCCGGTGATGGAGTTTGGATTTTCCTTTATTTCGGCAGGAGTACCCACAGCCACGATCTCGCCGCCGTGGACTCCCGCGCCGGGACCGATGTCAACGATAAAGTCGGATTCTTCCATAAGTCGGAGGCCAAGCGGTCTTAGGAAGACAATTAGAGCTC
>JAZRPJ010000010.1:0-4296 GCA_045649205.1 Candidatus Flemingiibacterium sp. | reverse complement strand
TTACTTAACCTTGATAATACCCTCGTCCCAAACAGCGGGCGCTTCATAACCGAGGAGATTAACCATAGTAGCCGCAACTGCGGAAAGACCGAAAGTACCGTTGTCTGCCTTAACTTCGTACTTGTCAGATGAGAAGTTGTCGTAAATGTAGCAGGGAACGGGATTCAGGGTGTGGCTGGTCTTTGCCTTAAAGGAGCCGTCCTTGTTTTTCTTCGGTTCTCCGGTCTTCTTGTCAAGCTCGTACATTTCGTCGGCATTGCCGTGGTCGGCGGTGATGAGAGCCGCACCGTGGAGCTTGTCCACAACCGCAAGGATTCTCGCAAGCTGAAGGTCAAGAGCCTCAACGGATACCTGGGTCGCAAGGAAATTACCGGTGTGACCTACCATGTCGCCGTTGGGGAAGTTGACACGGAGATACTTGTACTTGCCGGATTCAAGGCATTCGATGAGCTTGTCGGTGATTTCCGCACACTTCATCCAGGGACGCTGTTCAAATGGAACAACATCAGAGGGGATTTCGATATAGGTTTCGAGGTTGTCATCGAACTTACCGGACTTGTTTCCGTTCCAGAAGTATGTTACATGACCGTATTTCTGTGTTTCGGAAATTGCAAGCTGTGCTATACCTGTACCTGCAAGATATTCGCCCATGGTTTCGGTGATCTCGGGAGGAGATACAAGGTACTTCTTCGGAATATGAAGGTCGCCGTCATATTCGAGCATACCTGCAAATACCACCTTGGGGTATCTTACACGGTCGAATTTGTCGAGATCAGCGTCGTCGAAAGCCTTTGAAATCTCTATGGAACGGTCACCGCGGAAGTTGTAGAAGATTACGCTGTCGCCGTCATTAATTGTGCCTACAGCCTTGCCGTCTTCCGCAATTACGAAGGGGGGGAGATCCTGGTCGATGACCTTTAATTCCTCACGGTAGGTCTTTACAGCCTCTGCGGCAGATGGGAACTGTCTGCCCTCGCCGAGAACGTGAGTCTTCCAGCCAAGCTCAACCATTGCCCAGTTAGCTTCATAGCGGTCCATGGTGATCTGCATACGTCCGCCGCCGGATGCGATTTTGATGTCGTAATTTGTATCACGGAGTCCTGCGATAAATTCCTCAAAAGGATCAATATAATCAAGTGCAGAGGTTTCGCCAACGTCGCGTCCGTCAATGAGGATGTGGATGCGTACACGGTTGACGCCTTCTTCCTTTGCACGTACGAGCATCGCCTTAAGATGGTCGATGTGGGAGTGAACGTTTCCGTCGGAGAAAAGACCGAGGAAGTGAAGGGTGGAGTTGTTTGCCTTTACATTTGAAATAAGCTCACACCATGTGCCGGATGCGAACATTTTGCCCGATTCAATGGACTGGGATACGAGCTTTGCGCCCTGTGCGAAAACCTGACCTGCGCCGAGAGCGTTGTGACCAACCTCGGAGTTGCCCATGTCCTCGTCGGAGGGAAGACCTACCGCTGTACCGTGAGCCTTGAGGTTTACGTGAGGGTATTTTGCCGCCAGCATATCAAGGGTGGGGGTGTATGCCGCCGCAACAGCATTTGCACCGTTTGACGGGGCAGTACCGATACCGTCCATGACTATGGTGAGTACGGGACCCTCGATGCCTTTAAAATTGTTAAGCTTTGTAAGAGTTTTAGCCATTTTTATACCTCCGGAAGATTATTATATTTACTTTATCTATTATACACCAAAATTACGAAAAATGGAAGACTATTTTAAAATTTTCTCATTTTTCGCCCTTATGTCAGTTTTCGAGTAATCGAAGAGCGTTTTCGCTGTATATTTTTGCACGGATTTCAGTTGAAATACCAAGAGATTCTATATATTCAAGCTCCTTTGTCATAGAGCACCAGGGAAAATCACTTCCGAAAAGAATCTTGTCCGGATCGTGATTTTTCAACATCCTTAAAAACTGTTCTCCGGAAAGACCGGAAAGGGGTACGAGGGAAGTGTCAAGCCAGATGTTTTTACCGATCAGATTTGATTCAACCTCATCCCATTGCTTGTTAGCACCCATATGCGCGGCTACAAGCCTAAGGTCGGGAAATTTGTTCAGCACCTTCGCAATTCGTTCGGGGGAGCAATGGATAAAATCCGGGGAAATGAAATCCCATCCCGAATGGGTGACTACGAACAGATCATTGTCAATGCAGGCAGAGAAAATCGGGGCGTAACTGTCATCATCTATGGTCGGTCCCATATAATCGGGATGAATTTTTATGCCTCGGATGCCGGCTTCACGAAGACGCTTGGCTTCTTCTTTTATGTTGTCGCAGAGGGGATTCAGTGAGGCGAGGGAATATAATCGCTCATTTTTGTTAATCTCAATTGCGAAATTATTTACGTTCGTCTGCTGCTTTGGATTGGTAGCGATGTTCAGCACAACCGCACGGTCGATACCTGCTTCATCCATGCGTGAAATCAGCCCCGAAACTGTACCGTCACTCTGACATTCAAGTCCGCTGGCGGCGGCAAGCTTGGGGATTGCTTTCTTCGCAACTTCGTCGGGAAAGGCATGGGTGTGGAAATCTATAATCACGAAAAATCACTTCCTCATTTTAATTACCAGAGTATCATACCATATTTTCAGCGAAAAATAAAGGGGAATATTGTAAACATTGAAATTCACTCTGAACTGCTGCAAAGAAATGTAAAAAATATATAAAATTATCAAAATTTATATTGCAAAAAAAGGAAATATAAGGTATAATAAAATTATAATGGGGGAGGATGTTATTTTATAAAATTTCCCATACGAAAATTGAAATATAATGAAATGATTTTGGAGGTAAATAGATGGAAAAAATTAAGCAAAACGGTATGCCGGACATTATTTCCGCGGCAGAACTTCGCGCCCTCGGAAATGCGGATTCATCTGCAAAAAGCCGCATATCTTCTCTCTTTGATGAGGGCACATTTGCCGAAATCGGTGCATATGCTCACAAAATAGCTCCCGAATTCGGAAATAGTGGGGTGGAGCTTGAGAGTGTCATCTGCGGATATGGCGCAATTGACGGAAGACTTGTCTTTGCATTTTTACAGGATTTTTCGAGAAATAAAGGCGCGGTGGGCGCAGTGCACGCAAAGAAGATCTGCGACCTTTACGAGCTTGCAATAAAGAATGGCTCACCGGTTATCGGAATTTTCGACAGCGCGGGAGCGTATATCATGGAGGGCGTTGAGGCTCTTGCCGGCTACGGAAAGATCATGAAGATGTCGGCGAAGGCTTCCGGCGTGATTCCCCAGATCGCCGTTATCGCCGGCAACTGCGGCGGTGCGATGACCACTGTGGCATCCATGTTCGATATTTTGGTCGGTGTAAAGGATGGCGGCACATTTTACGTAAATCCGCCTTTTATTATGAACGAGCTTGACAAGGGTGTAGAACTCGGCAAGATCGAAGCCGCGGCAAAGAGCGGACAGATCCATGCCGTTTGCGATACCGATACAGAGGCTCTTTCCTACGTGAGAAAGCTTCTTTCCTATATTCCCCAGAACTGTCAGGACGGAACAGCATATTACGTAAGCTCTGATGAGATCAACCGCCTTACCCCCGATGTTGCCGCCATAACGGCAGTGGAAAATTACGATATGACCGATGTTGTAAGAATGGTTTCCGATGACGGTGTATTCTTACAGCTTGGCGAAAACCACGCAAAGGCGATGCTGACCGGATTTATAACTCTCAACAGCATGGTTGTTGGCGTTGTAGCGAACAATCCGGCTCACAAAAACGGAAAGGTTACTGTCTGCGGTGCGAAAAAGGCGGCGAGATTTGTTTCTTTCTGCGACTGCTTTAAGATCCCGCTTCTTACTCTCGTTGATACCGAAGGCTATGACGCTTCCGTTGAAGCAGAAAAAGCACAGTACGGTGCGGCACTCGCGAAGCTTGCCTCCGCTTATGCGTCCAGCGATATGGCGAAAGTTACCGTGGTTCTCGGTAAGGCTTACGGTGCGGCGTACACACTCATGGGTTCAAAAGCAATCGGTGCTGATATGGTTTTTGCCGCAGAATCGGCAAAGATCAGCGCTATGCCTACAAAAACAGCAGTTGCTTTCGCTTGGAAAGATAAGATTGACGACAACGAAAAACGCGGCGAAATTGAAGCGGCGTGGGATAGCATAATGGCATCCCCCGTGGTTGCGGCAAAGGCAGGCGAGGTTGATGATATAATCGCGACCTTCGAGCTTCGCATGCGTGTTTCATCAGCATTCGAGATGCTTTCCGCAAAGAATACACTTTGCCTTAAGAAGCGTCACAGCAATCTTCCTTTATAACGG
>JAZRPJ010000009.1:0-10736 GCA_045649205.1 Candidatus Flemingiibacterium sp. | reverse complement strand
CCCATCTTCTTAAGCTGTTCGATGATTCTTCCGCCGTACTGACGCTTCCAATCCCATGCGCGGACGAGGAACTGATCTCTGCCAAGATCTTCCTTGGTAAGTCCTTCCTTGCGCATTGCTTCCACGATCTTTGCCTCGGTGGCAATGGATGCATGGTCAGTGCCGGGGAGCCACAGGGTTGCAAATCCCTTCATTCTCTTATAACGGATGAGTATGTCCTGGAGAGTATTGTCAAGTGCGTGACCCATGTGGAGCTGACCGGTGATGTTTGGAGGTGGAATAACAATTGTGTAAGGAGTTTTGTTTTCGTCGCGGACTGCGGTGAAATAGCCTTTATCGCACCAATTTTTATAAATGCGATCTTCAAAGTCCTTCGGCGAATAATTTTTTGGGAGATTGATTTCGGTATTCATACGATAATCCTTTCATATAATATAGTGTTGTGTAGTTAAAACAAAAAGCCCCCGACCAAATATAGTCGGGGTGCATAAGCACGGTACCACCTGACGGTTTAACTCATATGAAGCTTTAACTTCAATTCTCTGTAACGTGAGATCACGGCGTCTGCTACTTTTCCCTTTCGGGTTTTCACTTAGCGGCTCAGGGACTACTTCGGTAACACCGTGCCACTGCCTTACACCAACCGGCAGTTCTCTATGCACACGAAAGAAACCTACTCCTTCCCGTCCATGCCTTTTAAAATAGTATACCATAATGCAAGTGATTTGTCAAGGGATTTGATGATTTATTCATTTATTCATTACCTTATTCACCCAAAATTCACGATTATGCATAATATGCGCATATTCATTTATTCATGCATAAGTATAATGTCAAAAATGACTAAAATCCGTGATATGGTAATATTTGGTAAAACAATTGGAAAAATCTTGTATATATTTCATATTTCAATGCATAACGTTTATAATCTATTGGGGCATATTGACTATTTTTCACAAAAACACTTGCAAATTTTCCAAATATGAGTTATAATAGTATTTGCCTCTGAAAAATCCGAACCAATATTTCCCTTGTATTTTGGGTTTCGGAATATTATCAAATAACCATGCATACATTTTTAATCAAATACATAATGTATGCCGATACAAACATCAGAGGTCGCATTTCGGAATATTATCCCCTTCTGAATATTCACTCCGCAAGATGCGACAAGACAACGAAAGGAAATTCCCATGAAATCTCATACAATTCTTAAAGGAGGTGCCGACTGTGAAATATATAAATACCGGTAAGCTAAAATCTATACTGGCTGTTGTATCTTCAGTTTTAATATTTGCCTGTGTCGCAGTCTGCATGGTTGCCGCCGCACCGCGAAGCCGCGTAGGTACTCCCCTGCTCACCGTAGCAGACACAGACATTCGCGTCAACGCGCCCCACAATTTCGGCAACGCTTCCTTTGACGATACCCGCGTGAGAGAGTCCGCAGATATAGACGCCCCCGAAGAAACCGTGGTGATCATAAGTGACACTCCCATATTCACCGCGCCTATCGTCGAAACTACAGAAGTACCTATTATTGAAGAAACAACGGTGCTCGAAGAAACAGAACCAGAAACAACAGTGCCTGAAACTGAGCCCCCGGCACCAGAAACCGAGCCACCCGTCCTTTATGCATCGGGAAGCACCGAAAAATTGGCGGCAAAGTTGGGGGTAGCTCACACCATCGTATCTCGCCCCGAGCCTATTACAGAATATGAACTAATGCTTACCGCTACAGTAATTCAGCTTGAGGTTATGGGCGACGGTTCCAAGCTCTATCTCTTTGAAGATGTTCAGGAAAAGTACTGGGAAATGCTTTCCGTGGCACAGTGCATCCGTAACAGAGCAGACAGTCGCCGTTTTCCCAACACTCCCAAGGATGTAATTCTTCAGTCACACACCAATGCAAGCGGAACTGTTATCTATCAGTTCAGTCCGGCTGAAAAGCTCGAAATGTATACCCCCACAGCAGAGGCAATCACCGCTGCACGTGAGGTTCTCGTGGACGGCGTAACCGTGCTTCCTTCCAATTACTATTACTTCTGCGCGTCTCGCATCGAAGACAGCTTCGAAGAGTGGAACAGTTACAGCTTTGTCATGAAAGACAACGGCGAGTATGACAAGATTCAGGGACATCTAACCACTTTCTATGGCGGACGCCCTTGATTTAGAAAATTAATCAACAGACCTGTGTTAAGTTTTCAACATACACAGGTCTTTAATTTTTTTCTCATAATCGCCCCAATAACAAAAACATATCAAAAAAGAAGCCTTGCATCAGCAAGGCTTCCCTTCTATTATTATAATTATATTGCATAACACTGAAAAAGAATTAAGCGAAGTACTTAATGGTCTTTGCAAGAGCTTCGAGGTCGCGATTAAGCTCGTCCTTGTCGAAGTAGTTGGTCTTCATGAGCATGAGGCGAGGCTGAAGTGCTTCAGCGTTGGGGCAAAGACCTGTTACGGGGAACTTCATGTCTGCGTAACCGGGCATGTACTTTTCTCTGTTCATGAGATCAAGGTTCTGGAGGAAAGGCTCCTGGTAAGAGAGCTTCCATGCAGCGTAGAAGCCGGGACCACCGTTCTCTACGAACTTGTTGTATACGTCAGTCCACTCGATGGAATCATCGGTGATCTTACCGGAGTAACCCCAATAAGCGTTGGTGCAATAATCGGGAGTATACTGAGGCTTGAACCATTTAGCTTCCTTCATAACCTCTGCGGTTGCGTTAGCAGCGTCTACGCGAACCTGGCAAAGCTCATCAAGGCGCTCAACCTGTGCGAGTGCAACTGCTGCGCAGAGATCAGAGATTCTGTAGTTCCAACCGTTGGTTGCGTGTCTGAAGTAGTTGGGGTTCTGAATGTCGCACTTCTGAATACGTCCCTTCTTCGCGGAGATAGAAGCATATCCGAGGCCGGAGTAACGACGAAGCTTCTGTGCATACTCTTCATTATCGGTGATAACGATACCGCCTTCGCCGGAAGTGATATGCTTGGAAGCCTGGAAGCTGAAGCTTGCCATGTCGCCAAGAGTACCAACGAGCTTGCCCTTATATGTACCGAGGAAGCACTCAGCGTCGTCTTCGATAACTACGAGATTGTGCTTCTTTGCGATAGCATTGATAGCATCAAAGTCAGGAGAAAGACCGAGAAGTGCAACGGGCATGATAGCCTTGGTTCTGGGAGTGATAACCTTTTCGATAGACTCTGCGGAAATCTGATAGGTGTCGGGGTCTACGTCAGCGTATACCGGAATAGCACCTGCATGGAGAACTGCGAGAGTTGTGGAGGACATGGTGAGCGGAGGAACGATAACTTCGTCGCCTGCGCCAACGCCTGCTGCTTCAAGAGCGATGTGAAGGGTTGCAGTACCGTTGCAGAAGCTTACCGCAAACTTGGAACCGAATCTTTCAGCAAAAGCTGCTTCAAGACGCTTGTTCATAGTGCCGTTCCATGATGTACGGAAGCCCTGGTCAACAACCTCCTGAAGATACTTCATTTCATTTCCATTCATTCTGGGATTAGTGCTAGGATTCATGGTTTTTAATCTCCTTGAAAATAATTATATTTTTAGTAGTATACTCTACCAATCTTGACAAATATTAAACAACAGTGGTCATACCGCCGTCAACGGTAATATTGGTTCCGGTCATGTAGGAGGATGCATCGGAGCAAAGGAGCAGCATAGCGCCGCAAAGCTCTTCTGCGTCACCTGTTCTGTTAAGCATGGTCTTGCCTGCGAGGCGCTTTACAAAGTCCTCGTTAGCAGGTGTAACCTTCGGGAAAGGACCGGGGCAGATGCTGTTTACTCTTATACCGCGCTTACCGAACTGGGATGCGCAGTAACGGGTAAACTGTACAACGCCTGCCTTGCCTGCTCCGTAGAAAGGAGGGCTTGCGGGGATATCGCCGTATACGTCGAAGTCGGGAGCGATAAGTCCGTACATAGAACCGAAGTTAACGATATTGCCGCTGCCGATTTCATCAAAGTAAGGAAGAACTTCGCGAGTGCAGCGGAATGTGATGTCGAGAGTACCCTCGATACCGGTTTCCCACTCTTCGTCGCTGAGCTTCTCAATATGGAATTCAGCAGCTCTGCCGCCTGCTCCGCCGCCGTAAGCCGCACAGTTAACGAGAACGTCGATTCTGCCGAACTTTTCCTTGGTTTCAGCGAACATACGCTTGATTTCAGAGGACTTTGAAAGGTCGCACTGAATAAAGTGAAGCTTATTTGCAGCACGGTACTCTGCAAAGCTGTCATCAAAACGGTCTGCAATATCCGGAACGGATACGGAAGCACCATATTCGAGCAGCTTCTTTACAAGAATCTGACCGAGGTTGCCTGCACCGCCGGTAAATACAACAACTTTACCGTCCATTGCAAAAAGATCTGTTTTCATTGGTCGAATCTCCTTAGTATACTTTAATAATTACTTCTTGATAAGTCCGCCAGCGGATTCAACTTCTCTTAATACGAGATCAAGGGACTTTGCAGCCTCGTCGATGGGAGCAAGGGTGAGAGGCTTACCGCTGTTGAGAGTGTCAATGAAATATTTAAGCTCGTTGTAGTAGCCGCCGAGGTCGGAAAGATTTCCGCCTCTGTCGGATTCCATATCGCAAGCCTTTTCAATAGTGGGATTGTAAGGATCGCCGTCTACGGGATATACGGTAACCTTGCCGCCCACATATTCAACGGTAGCCTTTTCAAATCTTACGCGATATTCAGCCGCGAAGGGGAAATTAGCGGGATATTCCCAGCTGCACTCAACATGAACTGCAACATCGTTAGGGAATGTATAGTTAGTAAAGATATGGGTAATAGCGCCGTTATCTTTTCTCGATGCAATAGAATTGATGCTTGTAGGCTCACCGATAAGGAAGCGCACGAAGTCAGCATCGTGAATGTGCATATCTACAGAAACGCCGCCGCTGAGCTCCTGCTTATGGAGCCAGCCATCCCATGCCCATGTGGGATAGGAGCTTACACGCTTGAAGTAAGCGGACTTAACATCTCCGAACTTACCGCTGTCTTTAGCGTCCTTAAGCCACTTGTATTCGTCCCAGATACGGATAACCTGACCTACCATTGCCTGTGTACCGGTTTCCTTCTGAACTTCGATCATCTTTTCAGCCTGCTCAACGGAAATTGCAACGGGCTTTTCAACGAAAACATTGCGTCCCTTCTTCATAGCCGCAATTGCGTGCTCTGCATGAAGGTATGTAGGAAGACAGATGTCAATTGCATCAACGTCAGCCTTTTCGATAAGCTCCATACCGGTTTCGTAAGCGGTGCAGCCCCAGAGAGCAACAGCCGCATCGCGCTTTTCCGCACGTACATCAGCGATTGCAACAACCTTTACGCTGTCTTCGCCGATAGCCTTGTATGCCTGCAGATGGGTATCACCCATAAAGCCGCATCCGATAACACCAATTTTAATCATATTCGTTTCTCCTTATTTTAATTTTTAATTAACCAAGAATTTTCTTCATGGAAGTTGCGGTATTGTAAAGAATGGTTTCGGGATAATGAGTGTAAGAAGGAATCATTTCACCGGTGCACCAGTCATCGTAACCGATGTTCTTGAGTGCCTTTGCAACCTCGGGATAATTTACATCACCTGCGAGAAGGTCAACGAATCCGTCAAGAGTATTAACTGCTCTTCTGAAATCCTTGAAGTGTACCTTCTTGATACGCTTGCCGAGAATATTGATCCACTGCTCGGGATATCCGCTGTAAACTACGTTACCAACGTCAAAGTAAGAACCAACGTAATCGCTTCCTACAGCGTCGATGAACTGACGCATTTCAAGGGGAGAAAGAAGGAACTTGTTCCATACATTCTCAAGACCGATATTGACCTTGTAATGCTCTGCAACAGGTGCAAGCTCGCGAACAGCCTCAAGAGCGCGGTCATAAGCCACGTCGTAAGGGATTACATCTGTGCTCGGACCGATAGGATAAACGCATACCCCACCGGGAATAACGAGAATCGTGTCGCATCCGAGGTAAGAAGCAAGCTCAAGTTGCTTTTTAATAATGCTCTTTGCCTTTTCACGTTCAGCGGGATCGTTTGCGGTTAAAGTATAATTCCAGCAAAGGCTGTTCACCAGGCTGTAAAGCTCGATTCCTGCGTCTTCTGCCATCTTCTTGATAGCGAGCATATCCTCCTTGGTGGAGTTAAGATTGATCTCGCCGGTTTCATCGAGAGCAACCTCTACGCCGTCAAAGCCTGCGTCCTTCGCAAGGCGGAAGCACTCTGCGAGAGGCTGACCGGAAAATGACCAGATACTAATACCTTTTTTCATTTTGAAATCCTCCTATAAATTTTAATTTTATGTAATGAATTAAAATTACTTGTTAAGATCCTCAAGGGTCTTCTGATAACCGAGAGCGAGGAGAACTACGTCTGCGGTAAGGTTTACCAGGTTATAACCCATAGCGGAAAGCTCATGGAAGTTACCTACAGAACCGGTAGTGCCGGCGAATTTGCCGTGACGCTGTGCTGCATCGGCAATGCGCTTGCGGGTTTCTGCGATCTTGGGGTTTGCGAAGTCGCAGGGAGTACCGAGTCCCTGAGAGAAGTCAGCAGGACCGAAGAAAAGCATATCAATGCCGGGAAGAGCCGCGATTTCTTCGAGATCCTCTAAAGGCTCGGGGTCTTCGATCTGGATAATGGTAAGGCGCTGAGCGTTTGCGCTTTCCATGTACTTCTTGGGGTCGAGGAGGCAGTATGCACCGTCTGCGTTACCACCATCCAGGGGACGGCGTCCGATGGGATGGAACTTGGTGTAGTATACGATTCTCTTTGCATCTTCAAGGCTCATAATATGAGGAACCATGATTGCGGTGGTATCTGCTTCGAGGGGGCAGATATAGTCGGAATAACCGCCGCGTGCCGTACGGGTGATAAGATCGCAGTCATGAGCCTTTGTTGCCATAACTGCTGTTTCAACATCGTGGAAGCTGTTGGGGCAGTGTTCAAGGTCGATCCACACTGCGTCAAATCCGCTCATTGCCGCGATTTCGATACCGCGGATATCCGCAAGATTGCACTTAACGGAGGTAGCGGTCTTGCCGGACTGCATTGTCCTTAAAAGTTTGCTTTTTCTCATTTCGATTGCCATAATAATGATACTCCCAATTTTTTAATTTTTGTTAAATATCAGAGGTTTTATCACCTTTTAATTTTTGAAATTTTCAGGCGGTAAATTTCCAAATCTGCATACAAACAAATTATACCATATTTAAATAAAAAAGTCAAGAGATAAAAGTAGGATTTTTACAGCAAAAAAGTAGTATTTTCAAGTATTTCTCAATAATAATTCAATTTACATTTTACCCCTTGATTTTTTATTAATTTAGGTGTAAAATATTAGGTGTATTTTTTCATTTTTGAAAGGACGGATCAAATAATGACCGACAAAGAAATAGCCGAGCTTCGACGCAGGCTTATTCCCGATAAGCATAACATTACGACCCTCTGCGGACGTTATATCAATATGCAAAAAGAAACTATTCACGAGTTCTCGACTTCATTCTATATGCTTCCTCAGGAAGAAATTGAAAAATATCTTTCCATCTTCAAGCGCACCCTATCAGGCACAAACGGTAAAAATTTGATTGATATTGCCTTTTCCATTTCGCAGGTAGAATCCGGCGAAGAGCACGCCCTTTTGTCTAAGCTTAGAAACTCAAGACTTAAAGACGAGGATGCAGTTAAAACGTTTTTCGACCGTGCCGTTGAAGGTCTTACTGTAGAAACGAACACATTAATTCTACTTATGACCGATACATATGACGTGCCGAAAAAGCACCGCGACGAGGGAGAATCCGACGAATCCACCTCTATGTTCACCTATATAATGTGTGCGGTCTGTCCCGTAAAAGAGTCACAGTCCACGCTCTCTTACGATGCAACAAACAAAAGCTTCCATACCCGTTCCTGCGAGTGGAACGTATCCGCACCCGAGCTTGGCTTACTCTTCCCTGCTTTTGACACACGGCAGACAAATCTTTACAATTCCCTCTATTATGTAAAGAATACCGATGACAATTCAAAAGCCTTCGCCGACAAGCTTTTCGCCACCGAGCTTCCATTGCCGGCAGGTGAGCAAAAGGCAATATTCGAGGCACTCCTCGGCAACACGTTAGAGGAAGAATGCAGCTACGAAGTAGTGCAGGCGATCCACAATGATATCGCCGAGCGAATCGAAGAACACAAGAATTTAAGAGAGCAGGAACAGCTCACTATAACCAGAACGGAAATCGCATCCGTGCTTGAAGGATGCGGCGTTTCGGAGAAGAAAATCGAAGATTTCAAGGCAAAATGCGACGAGGAATACGGTCAGGCGGCGCCTATACTTCCGAAGAATATTATCGAGCCGAAAAAGCTTGAAATCAAGACCCCCGATGTGACGGTGAAAGTAAATCCTGAGCGTGGCGACCTTGTCGAAACCAGAATTATCGACGGAGTGAAATACCTCCTGATCCGTGCCGATTCCGAGGTTGTGGTAAACGGCGTATATGTTGATATTAAAGAATGATTTGGAGGAAAAGTATGTTTCAGAAATTGACGGACAAGCTTGACGAATTTCTCGAATTCGGTATTCCCTTTTATGACTGCATCGTCATGAAGGACGGCGAATGTGTTTACCGCCATGGGGATGGCTATACCGATGCGGCAAAAACGGTGACTGTAACGGGGAAAGAAAAATACAATATCTATTCCTGCTCAAAGCTTATAACCTGCGTCGCCGCATTGCAACTTTGGGAAAAAGGGCTGTTTTCACTTGATGATAAATTAAGCGACTATATGCCGGAATTTGAAAATATGACAGTGAAAAAAGACGGCGAGATCGTCCCGGCGAAGAACCCGATTTTAGTCCGCCATCTTTTCACCATGACTGCCGGATTTTCTTACAATTTGGAATCTCCGCAGATTCTTCTCTGCAGAGAGGAAACAAAGGGCGAATGCCCAACCCGTGAGCTGATACGTTATCTTGCAAAAGAGCCGCTTCAGTTCGAGCCGGGCGAAAAATGGCTGTATAGCCTTTGCCATGACATTTTAGCAGCACTTATAGAGGTGCTGACCGGAATGACCTTCGGCGAGTATGTGAAGAAAAACATTTTCGCCCCTCTCGGAATGAACAACTCCACGTTTTTACTCCCCGATGACCGCCTTGACGAGGTTATAAATCAGTATGTATACTCTGCTGAAAAAGGCGTAGTTGAACGGGACAAGCATATCCCGTACAAGCTCGGTTCAAAGTACGAAAGCGGCGGCGCAGGCTGCATTTCTACTGTGGATGACTACATAAAACTTCTCGAAGCCGTCCGTATCGGCGATGTGATTTTGAAGAAAGAAACTATCGATATGATGGCGACCAATGAGCTTACGGAAGAACAGATGAAAACTTACGGCTGGGGTTATGCCTACGGCTTCGGACTCGGTCAAAGATGTCCGAATGGCGGCGAAAGAACCGATTTTGGCTGGGGCGGTGCCGCCGGTGCGTACTATATGATCAACAGAGAAAAAGGTATCACGGCCTTCTATGCAACACACATTTTAGGCCACGGTGAATACCAGGGCAGACGGGTTGAAATAATACCTATTATCGAGGAAATTTTAGGATAAAAGCAGCCGGCAGTACAGCGTTTTTTGCTATACTGCCGTTTTTCAATTTACGGGGCGATGATTATTTCAATTGTTCCAAAATCGCTTTGAATTCTTTGGTATTCCTGATAGCATCGAATTCCTTTTCGGCAAGCCATACCTCGCGAACTCTTTGACGGAACGGACGTGAGTCAGCAGTTTCAAAGTCTGTTCTTTTGCAAACTCGCTCTCCAAGTAACAAGGAGTTTGTCTTTATTTCTTCGGGGCGGTTATCAAATGCAATCGCAGATTCTACGGAAAGTTCAAGCTGCTTGATTGCCTCGTCGAAGCGATTCAATTGAACCAAGCACTTTGCGTAAAAGCAATAATATCTGGCATTGCTCCAAGTTTGATTATGCAAAGAGTCATCATATATCAAATTATCTAAAACGGATATTTTTTCAAACACTTTAAGGGCATCTTCGGCAGGAATCAGATCCGTCAAACGCCAAAGACTTCCATCCAAAGCATAATAAGAATCAAGTATAAATTTCCTCGTATGAGGTAATTTCTCTTCATCTGTCAAGCTCCACCAAATGTCCCATTCTTTACCGTCGGATATTGAAGGTAATGTTTCATAAATTGAAAGCGCAATATCCTTTCTTCCCATTTCGCTATGATGAAAAGCAAGACGATTGGTTGCTTCTAACTTGATTTTCGCATCTGAACAATATTTAACAATACGCTCACCGAGAGCAACTATTTCCGCATCATATTTCTGCTTATTTTCTTTCCAATCAACTATATCAGCATCATCACTCGTAGCAACAAATAGCGCATACATAAGCTTGTTTAAAAGAGTATAATTGTTCGGAAATTCCGCAACTCCCGCACGAGCAATGCGAATACATTCATCGATATTGCCAATGCTGATCGCCGCTTGAAAATCCTTTAAATATTGATCCACAGCTTTCGTTTCTGCGGCTTGGTCAATACCCATAAGCTTATCGGTGGATATATCAAAAAATGCTGCAATTGTCGGAATCAGCTCGATATCGGGATAGCAAGAATTATTCTCCCAACGCGAAACGGATTGGCAAGATACAAGTCGGATCGTAGCCATGTCGTTCTGTGAGCCAAGGA
>JAZRPJ010000008.1:0-11247 GCA_045649205.1 Candidatus Flemingiibacterium sp. | reverse complement strand
TAGGCGGTGTTTCGGGAATAGGCTCGGTTTCAGGGGTAGGCTCCGTTTCGGGAGCGTGATCTGTTTCAGGCGTGGTGGGGGTTCCCGGTTCAGTTGCGTCGGAGAAATCCAAATTCAACGCCGCACCGTACTGCTCAAGGGTGAACGCACCTGCCGAAATCAGCTTATCTGCAAGGGTATCTGCCGAGTCCTTAAGATTCACGGAAAGCGCGAGGAAAGACACAGCCGCAACGTCCGCTCTCCAGAAATTTTCCACATCAATGCTCTCATGAAGAATACCTACCTCATTTGCAAGGGTAAATGGATCGGCGTATGTAAAGTCTGCGCCATCCTTATCAGTATATCCGAGAGCGCGCAGCACAAAGGTCAGATACATCTGCGCGGTAGCGGATTCTCCGCTTCCGAATATACCTGCCGCTTCATCCATTCCTTTTGTAAGACCGTTAGTATATGCATAGCCTACATACTTATTTGCGTTGTCACCTTCCCAGAGGGGAACATCGTTAAAGGGATGCTCCCATGTACTGTTAAGCGCTTCTTCCTCTTTTCCGAGTACACGGATGAGCATTACAAGAGCTTCGATTCTGGTCGGGGCACGCTCGAGATCGAAATTGGTTTCGGATACGCCTTTGAAAAGCCCAAGCTGTTTTAAAATCACAGCGCAGGTTTCGTGTTCGGTTATATCACGTCCGTCCACTGCTGCAGTGGGAAATACCAGCGAAGACAGACACATTAAAAGGCACAAAAATGCCGCTATTTTCCGTTTGATCATCATTTTACCTCCAAAATGCATTTAAAAATTTCCTTTAGTATCCCGGGTGGAGTACTAATTATATTATACTATAACTATTATTTACCTGTCAAGTCTTTTTGAGGGAGCGATGTAATATTTTAAAAATGCACATAAAATAGTACCCCCCCCCCCCCCGTTTGTACATTTTGTACACTATGGATTTGGCGAATTTCCAAAGTAAAATTAAAATTGATGAAAAGGGGTCTGCTCTGATTTTGGAGCATCCCCTTAATTTATTTACCGTATTTTACCCACAGATTAGGTCAATTATTTGAACAGCTCGGGGCAAACCTTCACGATCTCATCATAAATCAGCTTATGACCGGCAACGGTAGGATGAATATGGTCGAGGAACAAGTCCTTTTTAGCTGTTCCGTCATCGTTGCCAAACAATGCATACATATCAACATATACACATCCGCTTTCTTCTTTGATCCATTTGTTGATATCTGCGAAATTGGAGGGCAGAACCTCGTCTTTATTCGCATGAGATACTGTGAAGAGAACCGGAATAACGTCGCTGTTGATCTCCTTCAGCTTTGCTATGGAAGCCTTCAGCTTTGCTATGAACGAAGCAGCACCCATTCCGGAGTCGTTACCTCCGATGCAAAGGAATACGTAATCGCAGTTTTTGATAAATCTCTCGGAGTTCACGATCTTGTTATACATTCCGTTGACACCGTCACCGCCAAGACCGAAGTTAAGGACGGTTCCGTCGCCATACTTCTTTGTAAGCTCTTTTTCCATCATGTATGCGAAACCGTTGCTGCGACCGAAGCTTGCCATAGTGTCAGCCTCAACAAATGAGTGACCGAATATTGCAACCTTCGCGTTTTCTACATCGAAGTAGTGCTGGATGGAGAGGTCAAAGTCAGAAACAATGCAGGTTTCGGCATTGGAATAATAATAGGGAGCTCCATAAGCATTAGCAGTTCCGGTAGCGGTATAATATTCATTGTCCGCACCGAAAACTTCGACCTTCATTTCCTTTTGGCTGGTAGTGAATGCAAGTGTAGAGAAGGTCAACTTAAGGGTATATTCCTTGCCGGGAACCAGATCAAATTTAAGAGCAGTAGATGTAGGGGGATTATCAAAATAATCATCCTTGTCGATCTTGAGATAGGACTTTCCCTTTTCAACAGTAAGCTCTGCCCAATATCCCCATGATCCGCTGTTCTTACCCATTACGAAAGAGAAGCTATCGGAGTCCTCGGGGATCATAAATGTAGCACTCATTGCAAAGTTACTTGCCTGAAAATCGCCGGAAAGGATTGCCTTGTTTGCGGAACCGCCGCCAAGGGTGACAACACCGCTCTTCTTATCGAACTTTGCGGTACCTTCCATGGTCATGTCTGCATTTTTTATAGTGGTAGGAGCAGGGGGAAGCTCTCTGCCCATTGCCTCGCAGAATTCTTCTACGGTGAATACTTCGGCTTCAATAAGCTTGTCTGCCAAGGTTTCCTCAGCTTCTTTCATATTTGCGTCAAGAGCAAGGTAGGATACAGCCGCAACATCAGCTCTCCAGAAATTATTAACATCAATAGCATCAGCCAAAATTCCGACCTCGTTTGCAAGTGTAAAGGGATCGGCATATGTAAAATCTGCCCCGTCCTTATCGGTATATCCGAGAGCACGAAGTACGAATGTCAGATACATCTGCGCATTCGCGGCAGTTTCACTGCCGAAGATGCCTGCTCCCTCGTCCATGCCGTTTGTAAGCTTGTTTTCATATGCATAACCTACATACTTGTTTGCCTTGTCGCCGTCCCAAAGAGGTACGTCGTTAAAGGGGTGTTCCCATGTACCGTTAAGAGCTTCTTCCTCTTTACCAAGTACACGGATAAGCATTACAAGTGCTTCGATTCGTGTGGGGGCACGTTCAAGATCGAACTCGGTGTCCGATATACCCATGAAAAGACCGAGCTGCTTCAAAGCTACAGCACAGGTTTCGTGATCAGTTACGTCACGTCCTGCAGGGGCCGGAGCGATGAGCAGTACATTCTCTGCCGCTGCGGGAATGATCATTGTGCTTACGATCATAAGTCCGCATAAGATTGCTGCCAAAATGCGTTTCACAATGGTTACCTCCAAAAAATTGTTTTTATTTTAAAATCCGGGCTGCCGCAAAAAACCTCTGCAGCCCTTGACTTTATTTTAACTTTATCTCGCGATTACGAAATGCTTCGGAAGGCCGTTTTCGTAAGGAATGTCGCATTCGCCCTGAATGAGGGGAAGAATATAGTCGATACCGGCAGCGGAGATGCCGTTGCCCTCGGCATTGATAAATTCGTCCGGAACGGTGCGGATCATGTTTGCGATAGACTGAATGTCGTGAGGCTCAACGGTCACCTTGTAGGGAGCGTCGGAAGTACGAATGTAGCACATCATCTTGCCGGACTCGCCGTTTGCTGCCGCGTTGACAGCCGCCGCACCGATAAGCTGGGACTCATCGATGTCGCTCTTTGAAGCGATGTGAGAAGCGCATCTCTGCATAAGGTTAAGCTCAATGGAACGAACCTTGCAGCCGATATTGTCGCGTACAAGCTGTTCGAGAACCTTGCCGGTGCCGGAGAGATACTTGTGACCGAAAGCATCGGCAACACCACTCTGTGTGCCTTCACCCACATAACGTCCGTCAGCGAAGCGAACTCCCTCGGAAACAGCTACAACGATGTTGGGATGCTTTGCAAATGCGGCGTTGACGTCCGCGATAAACTTATCCGCATCAAATACACGCTCGGGGAGATAAACGAGATCGGGGGTGACTCCGCAAATCTTCTCGCAGAGTGCGGCAGAAGCGGTAAGCCAGCCTGCGTCACGTCCCATTATCTCAACAATGGTAACCGCCTTTACAGTGTAAACCGCAGTATCGCGGAGGATCTCCTGCATGGTTGCCGCGATGTACTTCGCCGCAGAACCGAAGCCGGGAGTGTGGTCAGTGCCAACAAGGTCGTTGTCGATAGTCTTCGGCACGCCCATTACGCGCATTTCCCAATCCTTGTCCGCAAGGTAAGCGGAGAGCTTAGCAACGGTGTCCATAGAGTCATTACCGCCAATGTAGAAGAAGTAGCGGATGTTGTTTGCCTTGAAGAAGGAAACGAGCGCCTCGTAGGTTGCTTTGCCTGCCTCATCGTCAAGCTTCGGGAGCTTCTTGCGGCAAGAGCCGAGAGCCGCCGCAGGAGTGGCACAGAGGGTTGCAAGGTCGTCGCGGTTTGCGAAAACTTCATTGAGGTTGCAGATCGTACCTGCAAGCATACCCTCAACTCCATTGAACGCACCGTAGATTGTTTCGATTGCAGGGCAGTCAAATGCCCCCTTGATAACACCTGCCAAAGTAGCATTGATGGCAGCTGTGGGTCCGCCGGACTGACCGACGATAGCATTTCCTTTAAGCATATTTAGAATCTCCTTTAAGATAAAATTATTCATTAAAATTATACCATAGTTTCTTCCATATGTCAATACAAGAAACTCGTCTTACCACGAAAATTTCGTCAGCTCTCCGTCAGGGCGAAGTCCCTCAAAGCCTTTTTGTCGTATCACCTCGTAAACGGCGATGGCGGCAGAATTTGACAGATTCAGTGACCGGAGTGTATCACGCATGGGAATCCGCACGCATCTTTCCGGATTTTTGTAGAGAAACTCTTCCGGCAGTCCCTTCGTTTCCTTGCCGAAAAGCAGATAAACGTTGTCCCCGTAGGAAATATCGGTGTAGACCTTCTTTGCCTTGGTGGTAAAGCAGTAAAAGTCTACGCTAGGATTTTTGTCAAAAAAATCCGATAATCCGTCGTAGTAGGTGATGTCAAGCTTGTCCCAATAATCAAGCCCGGCACGCTTCAATTTTTTGTCGTCAATTTCAAACCCCAACGGCTTTACGAGATGTAAAGATGCGCCCGTCGCCGCGCAGGTACGGGCGATATTTCCCGTATTTTGCGGAATTTCCGGTTCAACGAGGACAATGTTGATTTTATAGCTCATTTTCAAAACCTTTCATAAATAATTGATCCCAATCGGGATATAATTGTAGTATAACGATTGGAGGAATATTATGCGAAAATTCCGCACTTCCCGTGAAAATCTGCGAGATATACGTATCGCCTACACTTTTTTACTGTCGGCGGCATTTATCGCCGTATTGCTGGGAATTATCACCGAAAGATACAGTGAGAAACTCCGAAGCCGTGAAATTTCAAGTCTTCGCGCCACACTTACCCTCTGCGCCGATTCACTGAGCGATTGGACTGCGGACGGTGACTACGAATCACGGTGTACCGCCGCCGCCCACTTTTCAGCCGCCATGGCATCACTTCCGCCCCCAACGGATATGGAAGCTCTGGCGGAAATAAAAGAAGGCATGGTAACGGGCGAAGTTTCAAAGGAAGCCGTCAAAACCTTTTCCGATACCTTTTTTCTTTTGTCAGAGCTTGACTACGAAAGTCCGGCCGAGGCAAAAAGAATTGCCGCAGAAACCTTGAACAGTGTCTGTGAAGCTCTCTGTCACCATACCGAAAGCGTGACGAACACATCCGTACTTCCGGAGGTTATAAAATACAGCAAAAAAATCGCACAGGATACCATTGACAAGCTTTTCGATGCAAATAATACCAATTTTGAGCTTGCGGTATCTGAAGAAAATCTTATAGCCGAGGCCGACAACCTGCGCATGGAATTTTCAAAAGAGGACGGAAGTCTTGAAGAATTTATCTATATTCGTCTGAACGGTAAAAGGGGAGAGGTGCTTGACATTGACGGACAGATAAACTCGGCTCTATCATTCTTTTCAACAGTAGTAAGACAAAAAAATCTGCCTGACGTGGGCGATGTTACAGAAGTATGCGGATTTTTGACGGTAAACCTGAAAAGTCAGGAAGAAAGCTGGAAAGTCACCGTGGACGAGCGAGGCAATGTATGGAGCTTCTCCAAAAGCAGTGAAAATAGTTAATGCAATAAATAATTATACGCAAAAAGGTGATGAAAAACTTCATCACCTCTTTCTAATTGGTCTTAAAGGGAGAAAACTTACGCACCAAGCTTGTTGAGCTTTACGGTAAAGTTACTCTTCTTTCTTGCAGCATTGTTCTTGTGGAGAAGACCCTGAGCAACTGCTTTGTCAATCTTCTTGACTGCTGCCTTATATGTTTCTGCTGCTGCGGCTTTATCACCGGCTGCAAGAGCTGCCTCATACTTCTTCATGGAAGTTTTGAGAGCGGTCTTGAGCATCTTATTCTGCATTGTCTTGGCTTCGATAACCTTAACACGCTTCTTTGCGGATTTAATGTTCGGCAAACTGTTCACCTCCTTCAAATATCGTCTGCGTCAAGCTTGGACTGTTACGGTCATTACCTGACACAGCCGGGGCTTGAAAACTGTATAAACAGCATCTCTAATATATAATACCACAAAAAATCATAAATTTCAAGGGGTTTTTGAAAAAATTTTTATTTTTTTTGTTTTTTGTGAAAATCACCGTCTTTTATAGGCAAAAGCACGCCTTTTTTTACACAAGCCACCAGGGTGGGAAGGGACCCGGGGAAGGGGTCCCCTGAAGGTCGGAGCGAATTTACTGCTTCGAGCACTCTGTTCACGGTGTCCGTTTGCCTTGCCCCATATTAGAGTTCTTTGTAAGGGGGCTCGGGGGAGAAACTTTCTTTCAAGAAAGTTTTCCCCCGGTCGTATCTCCCCTTACAGCGTAACGCCGGTTTTGTAGAAGGCGATCTCGCGTATATCCTCGCTCTTGCACTTAACCTCGCCGTTGACCGTTGCCACGATAAGGTCGAAGAATTCGTCTTCATTCATGGGATATGCGTTGAAATCTATCCAGTTATTTTTAAAGGAAGAAATATGATTGTTCGTGCCGATCTTCATGGTAGGCACAAAGGTGGAAAACGGTGTTCCCCTACCGGTGGTGAAAAGCACGATCTGGCATCCGCTTGCCGCAAGTGCCGTGGCGGCAATAAGATCGTTGCCGGGAGCGTTAAGCGCCGATACGCCCCTCTCCTTCACAAGCTCACCGTAATCAAGTACATCCACGATCTGACTGCTTCCTGCCTTCTCAACACAGCCGAGAGATTTCTCCTCAAGGGTGGTAATACCGCCCTTTTTGTTTCCGGGGGAGGGATTTTCGTATACCGGGAAGCCCTGATTTGTATAGTATGCCTTGAAGTCTTCGATCATTTTCTTATACTTCTCGAAGATTTCACGGTTTCTGCACTTGTTCATGAGAAGCTGCTCCGCACCGAACATCTCGGGAACCTCGGTAAGAATCGCACTTCCGCCGGCTGCAACGGTCCTATCGCTGATCCTGCCCACGAGGGGATTGGCAGTCAGTCCCGAATATCCGTCGCTTCCGCCGCATTTAAGACCGATGCAAAGCTCGGAAAAGTCAACTTCTTCCCTTTTCAGCCCCTTCGCCTTTTCGATAAAACCGCGCAGGGCCTCCATGCCGTATTCGTGCTCATCCTCAACATCCTGGCAGTTGTAGTAAATCACGTTGTCACGGTTGTAGGACGCCATATATTCCTTAATTCCGTCCATGCCATTATTCTCACAGCCAAGCCCCACGAAAAGAACATAGCTTGCGTTGGGATTAAGCGCAATTCCACAGAGGAGCTTTTTAATGTTCTCGTTATCGTCCCCAAGCTGGCTGCATCCGAACTGATGGGTAAGGGCATACACGCCGTCGATACTGCCGCAGATAAGTGCCTGTGCCTCTTTGGCAAGACGCATGCAAACATTATTGACACATCCGACGGTAGGAATTATGTAAATCTCATTGCGGATACCGGCTCTTCCCTTTTCGCGCTTGTAGCCCATGAAGGTTTTCTCCACTTTGGGAAGCTCTGCCGCCTTGTAGTCGTAGGTGTATGCCACATCCTCGTCAAGGTGGGACTTTACGTTATGGGTGTGTACCCATTCGCCCTTTTTGATGTCCTTTGTGGCACGGCCGATAATCTCACCGTACTTGATCACATACTCGCCCTCGGGAATGTCATACAGCGCAAATTTATGACCTGCCGGAATTTCTCCTTTTCCCTCAAGGCTGACCCCAATATTGTCTTTTTCGTTTATAATTACTTCCGATCTCATATTAACTTTTTACCCTTTATGATTTTTTCCACGTTAACGATGACCGCATGGAGGAAGCCTTCATATTTTGTAAGATCCTCGCCCCATACACTCTCGTTCTTCATGAACTCGGTAATTTCGCCGCCGGCAGCGAAATATTCAAGATTCGGCTTGTCGTCCATGATTTCAATTTTCTTTCCTGCGATTTCGGCATAGTATTTGTCGCCCTCATTTGTGAGAGAAGCGAAAATCGCCATAAGGTAGGAAAATCCAACCGTCATATTTGCCGGAATTTTGCCGTATCTTGCATAATAATCCTTGAAGGAGCAGAGATTTCTCGCACGCCATTTTGAAATGGAGTTAAGCGCAATGCTTGTAAGCTGATGATTGAGGAAGGGATTCATAAACCGGTCCTTAACGCTGTCTGCGAATACGGTAGTCGCCGCCACATCGTCAGAAACAAAGGGGATGATTTCATCCTTAAGCGTATTTTCAAGGAAGGCACAGAGCTTTTCGTCAACCATGCAGTCGTATACGGTTTTCTTGCCGTAGAAAAGACCTGCCGGCACGAGATTCGTGTGGCTTCCGTTGAGGACTCTTACCTTTCTCTTTTTGTAGTATCCGATGTCCTCGGTGAGCACTACCTCAATGTTATGTACGCCCTCGGGAATGTACTTTGCAATATCTCCTTTTTTCTCAACTGCCCAGAGTCCGAAGGGTTCACCAATGCTCACAAGCTCGTCCGCCCGGCCGATAAGCTCGGCAAGGTGAACTTTTGTCGCCTCATCTCTGGGGTGACCGGATACGATTCTGTCAACGAGGGTGTTGCAGTAGAAATTACACTCTCTGTTCCACTTCGCAAAGCCTTCGGGAAGCTCCCAAAGGGATATGTACTTTTCAACACACTCGGCGAGCGCTGTTGCGTTATTGTCAATAAGCTCAACGGGGAGAAGGTATACTCCTTCAAGTCCGGCGTTGTATCTTTCAAAAAGGAATTTTGTCAGCTTTGCCGGGTAGGTGATGCCGTCAAAGCCGTCCATTTTGTCGTTTTCGTTATAGCATATACCCGCCTCGGTAGTATTGGAAACGATGATTTTGAGGTCCTTGTCTTTCGCAAGGGCATAATAGGGTGCATCGTTCGTAAAGGGGTCGGTAACGGATGCAAGAGAGTCGATAGCGTAAACCTTTTCAACTTCCGCGCCGTTTTCCATGCCGCGAAGCACGATATGATACTTATTGTTCTGCCTGTCAAACTTATCAAGGCTGCCGAAGGCAATAGGCTTTACGATATTCACCTGATACTCACCCATGCCTTCTTTATTGAGTGTATCAAAATACGCATCCACAAAGGTTCTAAGGAAGTTACCTTCGCCGTATTGTAAAATTTTGATCATTTTTATTCTCCTTGCTGTAAAGTAGTGCCGTTTTCGGTAAAATCGTTACCTTTATTATACATCAAAGCCCCTTTAAAGTCAAGCTGTCGCCTAATAATCGAGGGCTTTTGCCTAATTTTTATTCCATTGCGGTTTTTTAATTTTTTATCTATTGACTTTTTGACATAATAGTGTTAGAATGTAGTGTAGAAATAATAAAAATTCGAGGTATGTCTCTCATGTTCAGCCATAAAAGCAAATACTCCTCTGCGGCAATAGATATGTGCGAGGGTCCCATATTCCCGATCCTCTTAAAAATAGCGATCCCCATTATGCTATCGGGACTCTTACAGATGCTTTTCAATGCCGCGGATATTATGGTTGTGGGAAAATTCGGCTCGGACCAATCTGTTGCCGCAGTCAGTGCCACAACATCCATGATCCATTTGATCATCAATATTTTCATCGGCATGTCTGTCGGCTCCAATGTAATCTGTGCAAGACTTTTTGGTGAACGAAACCACGGGCAAATGGAAAAGGCGGTTCACACTTCGATTTTCATAAGCATAATAATCGGTATATTTTTAACTGTCGTAGGATTTTTCAGTGCCGAATTTTTACTTAAGCTCCTTGACACTCCGGAAAGCATCCTGCCCTTGGCGACAAGATACATGCAGATCTATTTCCTCGGCATGGTTCCCATGATCCTATACAATTTCTCCTCGGCAATTCTTCGCGCCGTAGGTGATACCAAACGCCCTCTCTACTTTCTCACAATTGCCGGAATCACGAATGTTATTCTGAACCTCCTTCTGGTTATCGTTTTCCATCTGGACGTTGCCGGCGTTGCCATTGCCACAACAATTTCCAATACCATCTCCGCATTTTTCTGTCTCCGTGCACTGATGACCGCATCCGATTCTACCCATCTTGATCTGAAGAAGCTTCGTATTGATATACCGACTCTCAAGGACATTATCAAAATCGGTCTTCCGGCAGGTATTCAAAGTGCGCTCTTTTCCATCGCAAATGTGGTTATCCAGTCTTCGATCAATTCTATCAGCGCCAGTCTTTCTGCAGCAGAGGGTGTCGCTACCGGCGATGCCTTTCTGGCAGGTAACGGTGCAGCAGTAAATATCGAATCCTTCGTTTTCACTGCACTTAATGCTGTAGACCAGGCGATCATAGCCTTCACCGGGCAAAATTACGGCAGACGTGAATACAAGCGCATCGTAAAAGCCCAGGGCTGTGCCGTTCTTATTAATCTGACTTTCGGTGCACTGCTTTGCATTGGCACAGCACTCATTTCAAACAAGCTCCTGCTCCTCTATGTCAGCTCCCCGGAAGCTATTGCATTCGGCGTTGAACGAGTCGCAATTATCACCTCCTTCTGCTTTGTCAACGCTATTTCCAATGTTTTTGTAGGCGGTATGCGCGGATGCGGATACTCTTTTATATCTATGATCACATCTCTTGTATGTATATGCGTAATGCGTCTTATCTGGATATTCACGATTTTCCAGGTATATCCCACTTATGAAGTCCTTCTCGCCTGCTATCCCATCTCATATATTGTATCGGTAGCGGTTCATGGTATACTCCTATTTTTCGTTCTGAAACGGGTCAAGAAAAAGCTTACTTCACCTATCGTAAAATCCGTGTAAAATCGCCGAAAATCTGTTGACTTTCGCAAAGCGAAGTTGCAGAATGTAGATGACGTCGCAAGACTTTTTCAGAATCACGGCAAGGTCAAGCGTAAATTCGCCGCTGAAAGCGAGCCTTCGCCACAATAAAAAACGGGGAAAACTTTCCGTAAAAAGGAAGTTTTCCCCATAATTATTTTTTAGCCTTTTTTACAGCCACAATCGCCGCTATGTGTGTCACACACCATACGCTGTGCCGAGGCTACTCTGCCGGGCGCAAACTGGTCGATGGGGAATGCCATGTGACGAAAGGCATCGCAGGGCGAAGAGCCGTCTGCGCTGCAGCATTCCTTATCGGGAACACTGCATTCCA
>JAZRPJ010000007.1:0-4523 GCA_045649205.1 Candidatus Flemingiibacterium sp. | reverse complement strand
AAAACGCCTTTGTCATGTCAATGGAATCAAAGCTGACGATAGGTGCTGCCGCGTCGAAGAAGTGGAGATAATCCTCACCGATGAGCTTGCCGATTGCCGCCGACAGTCCCTCGGAAGTGAGAGGACCGCTTGCGATAACGGTAATGCCATCGGGAATTTCCGTGACCTCATCCTCTATAACCGTAACGAGGGGGTGGCTTTTAAGCTTATTTGTAATATAGTCAGAGAAAAGCTCTCTGTCCACCGCGAGCGCACTTCCTGCCGGCACCTCGGAGGCATATGCCGCCTCAATAATAAGCGAGGTAAGCAGCCGCATCTCCTCTTTAAGGACACCCACTGCATTTGACAGCATACCCGAGCGAAGGGAGTTTGAGCATACAAGCTCCGCAAATCCCTCGGAGTGATGAGCCGGCGAAAACTTCTTCGGCTTCATTTCGTAAAGTCTTACGGGAACCCCAAGCTTTACCGCCTGCCATGCCGCTTCACATCCGGCAAGTCCCGCACCGACTATATTTATTGGTGTGATGTTATTCTGTGACATCTGTGTCTATTTCTCTCTTGTAGCCGCAGCCTTCTTTTTTGCAGATGAGGTAGGGCTTACCCTTCTTGCGGAAGAGCATCTCTCCGCAGGTAGGACATTTTTCCTTGGTGGGCATATCCCAGGATGAAAAATCACATTCGGGATACTTTTCACAGCTATAGAATACCGTGCGGTTTCTGCCCTTCTTAACGACCACCTTCGCGCCGCACTTGGGACAGTCAACTCCAAGATCCTTTGTGATCTGGCGAGTGGTTTTACATTCGGGATAGTTTTGGCAGGCATAGAAGCTGCCGAATCTGCCGGTGCGCAGAACCATAGGACTTCCGCATTTGTCGCAGACCATATCGGTAACGACTTCCGGCTTTTCGGGAGCGGCAGTGCCGTCCTTGCCGAGAGGCTTTGTATTCTTACATTCGGGGTAGTTGGGACAAGCGGCGAACTTGCCGTACTTGCCGCTCTTTACCACCATGGTAGCACCGCATTTATCGCAGATTATGTCGGTTTCCTCAACAGGGAGGCGATAATCCATACGGTCAACACTGCCTTCCGCCGCTTCAAGGCTCTTTGCGAAATCGTCGTAGAATCCGCTGAGTACAGCCGTGACCGTATTAGTGCCGGTAGCGATCTCGTCAAGCTCCGTTTCCATGTTGGCGGTAAATTCGTAGTCAACCACCTTCGGGAAGCTGTCGACCATAAGTTTTGTGGTAATTTCGCCCAGCTCGGTAGGCTTCAGAGATTTGCCATCTCTTACCACATAGCCTCTTGCTATGATGGTGGTGATGATGGTAGCGAAGGTACTGGGGCGACCGATACCGCGCTCCTCAAGGAATTTAACGAGGGATGCTTCGTTGTATCTTGGGGGCGGCTCGGTGAAGTGCTGCATAGGCTCGGTGGAGTCATGCTTCAAGGTTTCATTTTCCTGGATCTTCGGAAGTCTTGTGCTCTTTTCGGGGGTATCCGTATCAGCGACGTTCTTTGCCACATAATCCTCGGACTCCTCATAGAGGCACATATAACCCTGGAATTTTACAGTGTATCCGCTGGAACGGAAGATATAGCCCGCCGCCTCAATATCCGCACTGACGGTATCAAGCTCTGCGGATGCCATCTGGCTTGCCATAAATCTTTCCCAGATAAGCTTATAAAGACGGTATTGGTCAAGAGTGAGTGACTTCTTGATCGCGTCCGGCTCAAAGTTCAAATTAGAAGGACGGATGGCTTCGTGAGCATCCTGGGCACCTGCCTTGGTTTTGTAGATGCGCGGCTCACCGGGATAGAAATTGTCACCGTACTTGTCGATGATATAAACCTTTGCTGCATCCATAGCCTCCTCGGCAATGCGGAGAGAGTCGGTACGCATATAGGTGATAAGACCCTGGACGCCACCGTTGGCACTTCCGAGATTGATACCTTCGTAAAGCTCCTGTGCCACGCGCATGGTACGCTGGGACTGGAAGCCAAGTCTTCTCGATGCCTCCTGCTGGAGGGTAGAGGTAATGAATGGCGGTGCGGGATTCTTGATCCTTATTGATTTTTTGACGGATTTTACAAAGAAAGGTTTGCCCTCAACGGCGTTGACAATTTTCATTGCTTCCGCTTCGGATGTGACGGTAATTTTTCCGGTTTCATCGCCGTGGAATTTCGCCTTGATTTTACCCTTGCCCTTGTTTTCGAGCTGAACGTCGATGGTCCAGTATTCCTCGGGCTTGAATGCGTTTATTTCCGCCTCTCTTTCCACGAGGATTCTTGTGGCTACAGACTGAACACGTCCTGCGGAAAGACCGCTTTTGATAGTCTTCCAAAGGAAGGGACTTAATTTATAGCCAACAATACGGTCAAGTATACGGCGTGCCTGCTGGGAATTTACAAGTCCCATGTCAATATCACGGGGGGTCTTCATGCCTGCCTTTACCGCTTTTTTGGTAATTTCGTTAAAGGTGACTCTTCTTATCTTTTTGGAATCAATACCGAGAGCCTCGGAAAGGTGCCACGCAATTGCTTCGCCCTCACGGTCAGGGTCCGTTGCGAGGAAGACCTTGTCGGCGTTTTTAGCTTCTTTTTTCAGTTCCTTGATAAGGGGACCTTTGCCTCTGATATTGATGTATTTTGCATTGAAATTGTTCTCAATGTCGATGCCGAGAGTACTCTTGGGCAGGTCGCGGATATGTCCGGTGCATCCGACTACCTTGTAGCCCGAACCGAGATATCCTTTGACTGTGCCTGCCTTTGTGGGTGACTCCATAATTACGAGATTTGCCATCTGCTGATTTTTTCTCCTTTTGAAATTTATATCTTAAAAATCTTATAATGAAATTACATTAATTTGCGGTAAAGTCCGCCCGGAAGCGCTTCCACCACCGAATACAGCTCAAGCATGGTAAGCGCCGCCATAGCCTTATCGGCGGAGATACCGCTTTGAGTGATTTTATCCGTAGTAACCGCAATCTTATCGGGAATTGCACCGTACACACGGCGAGCCTCATCGCCGAGAAGGGTCAAGATTTTCTCTCTCTCCGGGGATTCCGGCAATATTTCCGGTTCGTGTGGTACGACAACGGCTGTGGCTGCTTTTTCTTCTGCCACAGTTTTCGCCGATTTTTCGGTTTTTGCCTTTTTTGCGGGCTTCGGAAGCTTTATTTCTTTCATGTCCTGCTCATCCGGGGAAAGAGGACGGTTTGAGGGATGGATTGGCATACCGTGACTGTATTCGTAGCGCATATACTTATCACTGCTTACTATTCGGTCAATTTTTGCAAGATTGAATCTGTCCGCAAAATCCTCGATTATATCCTCGGTGCAGGTAACTGCCTTACATCCGTCGCGGATTATCCGGTTGGTTCCGATACTGTTCGGCGCGCCCACATTGCCTGGAACTGCGTAAACCTTTCGTCCCTGGTCGCAGGCGATCTGTGCGGTAATAAGTGCACCGCTGTTGGCACCTGCCTCAACCACAACAACTGCATCGGCAAGACCGCTGATGATTCGGTTTCTTATGGGAAAATTGCGGCCGTAGGGCGGCGTGCCCGGCGGATACTCGCTTATGACCATGCCTCTTTCGGCGATGAGGTCAAGCATTTCCTTGTTTCTCTGGGGATAGGGAACATTTACACCCGAACCTAAAACCGCAACCGTAGGTTCTTCGAAAAATACTGCGGTATTGTTGGCGGCAGAATCAATTCCGTAAGCTGCGCCGCTGATTATTATAGCGCCGTACGCCATGAGCTGTCTTGCAAGAGTGAATGTCATATGCTTGCCGTAATCCGACATACTTCTCGAACCGACGATCGCCACACAAAAGCGTTCGTTAAGATCATCAATATTGCCGCGCGCGTAGAGAAGGATCGGTTTATTGTAGACATTCTGCAGTCGCTTCGGATACTTGGGAGAAGCGCAGGTTATAACTTTGATGCCGCTCATGAAGCAAGATTCAAGGATAAGCTCTGCACGGGAGAGATCGTGATTTGAAAGACGGTTTATGAGGGCAGAGCTGCCGCCGTTTGCAGCAATCAGCTCTTCGCGAGATGCGTCGAAAACAGCTTTTGGGTCACCGCCAAAGCTTTCGAGAAGCTTTACGCCCTCGGGACTTCCTGCATAATTTTTCTCGGACAGCCATACCCAATAAATAAGGTCATTCATAATTTTCCCTCCGCTAAAAACAATACTACATTATATAGTATACCTCTTTATATTGCAAATTGCAAGAGCTTTTTCTATTTAAATGAAAATTTTCTTTAAATAATATAAAAATCTTTCTGTTTTTTATGAATTTATATGTGCTTATGCATGCTGTCCTCGGCATCGGGGGATGGCTCGAGGAGGGGGAACCATACTGCGTAAAGGCTCCCCCTCCTCGGACTCCGCCCCCTCTTTCGCCACGGTCCACATTTGGGGGTGCACCTATGTTCGGGTATAGCGCCCTATCAGCGTTTCCGCTAAGGCATCAAGGGACGGTACGTTTGGCAGTGGAATCACTCGTCAGTAT
>JAZRPJ010000006.1:0-2981 GCA_045649205.1 Candidatus Flemingiibacterium sp. | reverse complement strand
TTTTTAACTTCTTTCCGGTATCCATGCCCCCACCTCCTCGGTGACAGCTTATTTATTATATCATATCACCTCCCTCTTGTCAATACTTTTGTGCAACTTTTTTGGTTTTTGCGACAGGTTTGTTGAAAATACACCATTTTTCGCGTCGTTTTATTGTCGAATTGTATTTTATGTGCTTTGATTCGACCTGTTTTCGTCTTCAACCGAAAAATCTGCCGTTTGATTTCATTGTTAACACATAGATTTACTCTTATTCACTTATTTTCCAAACGCTCCTGCTATCCACCTGATATCTTTTTTGTCCACCGCCCCACTGACCGTCAGAAGTACAATGTACGCCCCCATGAGCACAATCCCCCCGGTGATTACAGAAAACGCATCCTCAAAGCATCCAACCATCCATCCCGCAATCAACGCAGCTCCTACCGGCTTCACGAATCCATTTATTATATTGGTAGATAATCCGCTCACCCTGACAAGCTTCCACATACTCATGGCTATGTTGAAGCTTTCCGCCACATAAATTGTAATTATGTATCCGTATATTCCCATTTTCGAGCAAAGAAAATAAACCATAACCGTGCAGAGTGCACTGTCCGCTATATTGACTTTCATGCAGTAAAGCTGCTCACCAAGCCCTTTCAGCATAGCATCCACTGCATGGTCGAGATACATCAGCGGTATAAGCGGCGCCATCATTCCTATAAATCTGCCGGCATCATGGCTATCGTAAACGATTCGCCCGATTTCCTCAGAGAAAACGGACATAAGAATTGCACACCCTACCGAAAATATAAGCGTCAACTTAACAGTCCTTGCTCCCATATACTGTATGCGCACTGACTCCCCTTTCGCTTTAGCCTCCGAAAATTCCGGAATCAACAAGCCGGTGAAGGAATATAATAAAGCTGTAGGAAACATTATTATCGGCATTGCCATTCCGCAAAGCACACCGTATGAAGCAAGCGCCGTTTCCGCTGTTAGAGGATTTGCCCGAAGCCCTCTCGGGATGAGAATATGCTCAAGGGTTGACAGACCTGAACGGGCATAGGCTGCCATCGCTACGGGAACAGTGATGCCGAAAAGCTCTTTCGTAAGTCTTTTACCATGGGATACCGGTGCATTTTTTCTCCGTGTTATACGGCGCTCTATTATAAATAGAAGAAAGGCAAAAAGAAAAGATGCTATTTCCGCCACCGCACCGCCGCCAACGATGATTGCGCAGGCATACTCAAGATGCCTGTATTCATCTGTAACCGCCGTAATATCGGGAAAAAGGCACAAAAGTCCGAAAGTGGTAATACCGATTTTAAATAGCTGCTCGAAAATCTGCGTTGCGGCACTTTTCGGGGCTTTTCGGACGGCGGTAAAATACCCGTGTAAAACATTCGACAGAGATATAAACGGCAGACTTACAGCCAGAAGCTTGAGCGAAAGTGCACACCGCAGATCTCCAAGCCACACCTCGGAAATATATTCGGAAAAAAAGAACAGCGCGGATGCCGCAAAAATTCCGCAACCGGCACTGTAAGCGGCCGCTCTGCCAAGCACTCCGGGGATATCTCCTTCTTCGCCGCGTCCAATAGCCTCCGCACACATTCTTGTGGCGGCAAGATTCACGCCAGATGCAGCAACCGTAACGGCAAGTCCGTATACGCTCATAATCAAAGTGAAGAGTCCCACTCCGCCCTCTCCAAGCTTCCGTGTGATAAAGGCATTGAAAGCAACTCCAAGTGTACGGAGAAGCAGCGATGATGCCGTCAGCACAGCCCCGTTTATCACAAATTTTCGTAAAACTCTCACTCACTCACCTCAAAATAATGTTTTTTGCTTTATTTATATTTCATATTGCACAATAAAATTACCATGCGGTGAAAAATCCTATAAATTTTTCATTTTCAATTTGTTTACATTTTCAAAATGAAATTTTTGTCGAAATATATTGCAAATTTTCCAAAAATGTAGTATAATTATTTCATCAATTACCACGCTAAACAGCGTGGAATCTAATTACAAAAGTGAGGTTATTGTTATGGCACTCAAAAATAGCCATCTTGCAAGTGTTTATGAAAATGTTTGCAAAAGAAACCCGGGTGAAACCGAATTCCATCAGACAGTCGCTGAAGTTCTCGAGTCCC
Source organism: Candidatus Flemingiibacterium sp. (assembly GCA_045649205.1). Lineage (GTDB taxonomy): Bacteria > Bacillota > Clostridia > Oscillospirales > CAG-272 > Flemingiibacterium. Next base: position 843 of record JAZRPJ010000006.1, on the reverse strand, counting down.
TCGAGCCCGTAGCGGAAAAGCGCCCCGATCTTATCGAGGCAGGCATTTTCGAGCGTATGGTCGAGCCCGAGCGTCAGATTCAGTTCAGAGTAAGCTGGGTTGACGACAACGGCAAGGTTCAGGTCAACCGCGGATACCGTGTTCAGTTTAACTCCGCAATCGGTCCTTATAAGGGCGGTCTTCGCTTCCATCCCAGCGTTAATGCCTCAATTATGAAATTCCTCGGCTTTGAGCAGACCTTCAAGAACTCTCTCACCGGTCTTCCTATGGGCGGCGGTAAGGGCGGCGCAGACTTCGATCCCACCGGTAAATCCGACGGTGAAGTTATGCGTTTCTGTCAGAGCTTCATGACCGAGCTCGCAAAGCATATCGGTGCTGATACTGACGTACCCGCAGGCGATATCGGTGTCGGTGCACGCGAAGTCGGTTACCTTTTCGGTCAGTACAAACGTCTTCGCAATGAATTCACCGGAGTTCTTACAGGTAAGGGCTTTGCCTTCGGCGGCTCTCTTATCCGTCCCGAGGCTACCGGTTACGGAGCTGTTTACTACACACAGAATATGCTTGCTTCCTTCGGCGAGGATATCAAGGGCAAGACCTTTGCCGTATCCGGCTTCGGTAATGTTGCTTGGGGTACAGTTCAGAAGATCACCGAGCTTGGCGGTAAGGTCGTTACCATCTCCGGTCCCGACGGTTACATATACGACAAGGACGGCGTAAACACTCCCGAGAAGATAAACTTCATGCTTGAAATGCGTGCATCCTGCCGCAACAAGGTTCAGGATTATGCAGACAAGTTCGGTGTTCCCTTCTTCGCAGGCAAGAAGCCTTGGGGAGAAAAGG
>JAZRPJ010000005.1:0-3880 GCA_045649205.1 Candidatus Flemingiibacterium sp. | reverse complement strand
GTCCGAGGATGTTGGCGTAACCGTGAGCACGGTAGCTGTCCTCGAAAAGGGCGTTATTGATCTTGTCGAAGTCCTCGTTGCTTCTGTCCTCGTGACAGATTACCTTTACTACTTTCTGCCCGCTCATGGTTTCCTGGATATAGCCCTCGGTCTTACCGATAGCCGCCTGCTGACGGATGAAGTACTTTGCCGAACCACCGCCTACCTTTTTCGATACAAGTATCATGGTTGTGACGCCGATGAGCACGAGGAGGGTCATGGGGATACTGTACCAGATCATAAGACCGAGTACACAAAGAACAACCACTCCCGATTGAAGGAGAGCAGGCAGTGACTGGGAAACAAGCTGACGGAGCGTGTCAATATCATTTGTGTAATGACTCATGATATCGCCGTGCTTGTGGGTGTCGAAGTATTTTACGGGGAGATTTTGCATACCGTCGAACATTTTCATTCTCATTTTGCTGAGGAATCCCTGGGTGATGTATGCCATAAGCTGTGACTGAAGAATTACGGCAATAAGAGAAACGGCGTAAATACAGCCGAGAATGATGATCATAGGGACGATCTCGCCGCTTGCACCTGCCCAGTCTTCTGTCAGATACCATTCTTCAATGGCGGCAAAGATCTTCTGCGTGAATATTGGGGGGATTGAGGATACCAATGCCGCAAAAAGGATACATACGGCGGCGATGGGGACTAACTTCGGGAATGCACCGAAAAGCAGCTTCAGAACTCTGCCGAGGGAGGAGAAGTCCATCTTGCGCTTCGGAGGGATTCCGGCAGGACCGCCCATAGGTCTGCCCTGGGGGCGCATATTAGGTCCTCTATTCATTATCTTCACCCCCGTTTGTCTGCTGAGTATATACTTCGCGGTAAATTTCGCTTTCTTTCATGAGCTTGTTATGATCGCCCACAGCGGAGATCTTTCCATTTTCCATGACGATGATCATATCCGCTTCCATTACGGATGTGATACGCTGGGCGATGATTATTTTTGTGGTTTCGGGAATGTACTTTTTGAAGCCCTCGCGAATGAGCATATCGGTTCTCGTGTCGACTGCGCTGGTGGAGTCGTCAAGAATGAGGATCTTCGGCTTCTTTAAGAGCGCACGGGCAATGCAAAGACGCTGCTTCTGACCGCCCGATACGTTAGTACCGCCCTGCTCAATCATGGTGTCATAGCCGTCGGGGAAGGAGCGGATGAACTCGTCCGCCTGGGCGAGTCTGCAAGCCTCGTAAAGCTCCTCATCGGTGGCATTCTGATCGCCCCAACGAAGGTTTTCCTTAATGGTTCCGGAGAAGAGCTGATTCTTCTGAAGCACCATTGCAACAGCGCCGCGGAGGGTGTCGAGGTCATATTCACGCACATCTCTGCCGCCTACCTTGACGCTTCCGACGGTAGTATCGTAAAGGCGGGGAATGAGCTGAACAAGTGTGGATTTACTTGAACCTGTACCGCCGATGATTCCCACGGTCATTCCGGATCCGATATGAAGATCAATATCGGAGAGGGCGAATTTTTCCGCTTTTTCGGAATACTTGAAGCTTACGTCGGTGAAGTCGATAGAGCCGTCGGTAATAGTGGTTATGGGATTTTCGGGGTTCTTAAGTACGGATTCCTCAGAAAGAACCTCATATATACGCTTGATGGATTCTGCAGACATAGTTAACATGACGTATATCATGGAGAGAGTCATCAGGGACATGAGGATCTGCATTCCGTAAGTAAGCATTGCGGAGATCTCACCCACATAAATATCTGCACCGCCGCTTGTGATGATCATTTTCGAGCCTACCACAAGGACGAATATCATGTTGAAGTAAAGGCATATCTGCATAATTGGGCTGTTCAGTGCCACGATGCGTTCGGCGCGAGTGAAGTCCCAGCGGATGTCCTCGGATGCGGCAGAGAATTTCTTCTTTTCGTGCTCCTCACGGGAGAAGCCCTTGACAACTCTCATGCCGCGTACATTTTCTTCGATGGATTCGTTTAACTTATCGTATTTCTTGAAGACCCGACGGAAAGCTGGCATCGCCTTGCTTGCCACAAAAAACAGACCGCAGATAAGGAAGGGCACCACGATTACAAAGGTGGTGGCAAGAGCACCGCCCATTATGTACGCCATAGTGATGGAGAAAATGAACATAAGCGGACTGCGGATGGCGATGCGTATGAGCATCATAAAAGACATCTGGGCATTGGTGACGTCGGTGGTCATACGGGTGACAAGGGATGTGGAGGAGAATTTATCGATGCTTTCAAAGGAGAAGGTCTGAATTTTCCTGAAAATATCGTGTCGGAGATTTTTCGCAAAGCCCGAGGAGGCTTTAGCTGCGGTAACACCGGCAACTCCTCCGCAGGTAAGGGAAAGACAGGCCATGATTATAAGTAAAATTCCCGTCTTTATGATATAATTCATATCAACTCCATCCTTCAAACTGTTGACAAGTGCAACGGTAATAAAAGGAATGGAAGTTTCGATAACTACTTCCGCTACCATGAAAAGTATCGTAAGTATTGCCGGACGCTTGTATTCTCTGACACAAGCGAGAAGCCGTTTAATCAAGTTTCAACACCTCTTTGAGTAAATATATTTAGGCACCTAACTATTGTACCACCAAATTAAATTTTTTTCAATCAGGTTGGGCGTTTTTTTACAATAATGTAACAATATTTCGGGGCGTGTGCAGAAGGGACTGCATATTTACAAAAAAATCTATGAAAATCTGCATAAATTTCCGCATAATGATTGACTTTTGCGAGAAAAAAATGTATAATATATTATGTATACTTATACCCATACGAATATTTATGAAATCCGCATAGGAAAGGATTAACTTATATCTATGAACGACAACAGAAAATCTCCCCTCAACCGAACCGAAGCCCGTGAATATGTCTTCGCGCTTCTCTTTGCGAAAACCTTCGCCATGGAGGATGAGCCGGCGGAATTTTATGCCGCCGAGATCGCTAATACCGACGAAGATTTCGGACTTCAGGCGGACTATATAAAGAACACCTTTTTCGGAATTATGGACAACCTTGAAAAAATCGACGAAAAAATCGGAGCAAATTCGGAAGGGTGGAATCTTAACCGTCTGTCAAGAGTAGCGATATCGCTTATGCGCCTTTCCGTTTACGAAATGACCTACTCGCCCGATGTGCCGAAGCTTGTCGCAATCAACGAGGCAATCGAGCTTGCCAAGAAATATGACGATGACAGCGCACCTGCGTTTATTAACGGCGTTCTTAACAGCGTTTCCCATTCCTTACCCGACAGGGAATGCGACAAATGAAACGCTTCTACATCGGAATAGATACCTCAAACTACACCACATCCTGCGCCCTGTTTGAAGCCTCGGAGAAGAAATTCTACTCTAATGTAAAACGCCTTCTCGGTGTTTCGGAGGGAGAACGTGGACTGCGCCAGAGCGATGCACTTTTCGCCCACATTAAGAATCTGCCGGAGGTTACGGCGGAGGCGCTTTCGGAGCTTTTACCGGACAGCCTTGCGGCAATCGGTGTTTCGGAAACTCCGAGGAGCGTTGAAGGCTCCTATATGCCTTGCTTTCTTGCAGGCGTAAGTGCCGCTTCGACTATGGCAAATATAGCGAAAAAGCCCCTCAGGCGTTTCTCTCATCAGGACGGTCATGTTATGGCGGCGGTCTGGTCCGGCAATTCACCGGATTTACTTTCGAGGGAATTTATCGCCTTCCATGTTTCCGGCGGAACAACGGAGATGCTTTTCGTTTCTCCTAAGCATGGGGGATTCAAAATAGAAAAAGTCGGCGGTACGGCTGACCTTAACGCCGGGCAAGCGATCGACCGGGTCGGGGTGAAGCTTGGACTTCAATTCCCCTGCGGCAGGTTCATCGA
>JAZRPJ010000004.1:0-3466 GCA_045649205.1 Candidatus Flemingiibacterium sp. | reverse complement strand
TTATAAATTCCTGTCACGGTACGGTATTTATTCCCATGTGTGAGGGCTGCGAATCCCTCAATGCGGCGGCGGCTGCCGCGGTACTGATGTGGGAGATCAGCCGGGAAAAGCTGCTTTAAGCAGGACAAACCATCAAAATTTTATATACAAAAAGAAAGTATAAAATACGAAGACAAAATCCTTCGCAGACGGCGAAATTGCCGTTGAAAACGGAATTATCTTTGTCTTTGCCCCATCAAATCCCGATAAGGTCATTTACCTCGGCGGCGCATATGTGATGCCGGGACTCATCGACGTCCACACTCACGGCCGAGCAGGATTTGCCGGCGACGATACCGCCCTTGGCAAATACGCGGACTTCATCGTTCTCGGAAGTGACAGAGCATCAATCGACAGCGTTTATGTAAGAGGAAATCTCATTAAATAACCACCCGAAAAGGAGGAAAAATATATGTGCAACCACTGTAGCGAAAACAACGGCAAGAACTACTATATAACCACCGCCATCGCATATGCTTCCCGTAAGCCCCACATCGGCAATACCTACGAGGTGATCATGACCGATGCGGTAGCCCGCCGCAAGCGTCAGGAGGGATACAACGTATTCTTCATGACCGGCACCGACGAGCACGGCATGAAGATCGAGGAGCTGGCAAAAGAAAAGGGGATATCACCCAAGGAATACGTAGACGGTGTTGCCGGTGAGATCAAAGAAATATGGGATCTTGTTGGCGCATCCTACGATAAATTCATCCGTACTACCGACGATTACCACGAAGAAACCGTACAGAAGGTCTTCAAGAAGCTCTACGAGCAGGGCGACATCTACAAAGGCTCCTACGAGGGCTGGTACTGTGTTCCCGACGAGGCATTCTTCACCGAAACCCAGGTGGTTGACGGCAAATGTCCCGACTGCGGACGTCCCGTGGTAAGAGCAAATGAAGAAGCATATTTCTTCAGAATGAGCAAGTATCAGGATAAGCTTCTCAAATATATCGAGGAGCACCCCGATTTCATTGAGCCGGAGCTTCGTAAGAAGGAAATGGTCAACAACTTTTTAAAGGCCGGACTTCAGGACCTCTGCGTGTCCCGTTCTTCCTTCAAGTGGGGAATCCCCGTGGACTTCGATGACAAACATGTAATCTACGTCTGGATCGATGCCCTTTTCAACTACGCAACCGGTATCGGACTCCGTCTTGACGATAAGGGAAATATCATAGAGAGCGACGAATTTAACAAATGGTGGCCCTGCGACGTTCATGTGATCGGTAAGGACATCATGCGCTTCCATTCTATTTATTGGACTATCTTCTTAATGGCTCTCGGACTGCCTCTGCCGAAGAAGATCTTCGGTCATCCCTGGTTCAATTTCGGCGAAGACAAAATGAGCAAGTCAAGAGGCAACGTAATCTACGCTGACGACCTTGTGAAGCGCTTCACCGTTGACGGCGTGCGTCACTACTGCCTCTCCGAAATGCCCTACGCGGCAGACGGAAGCATCACCTACGAAACCCTTATTTCCCGTTACAATTCCGACCTTGCAAACAATCTCGGCAACCTTGTAAACCGCACCATTGCCATGACACACAAGTATTTCGGCGGCGTCATCCAGCCGGCAAATACTCCCGATGCCCTCGATGATGAGATGAAGGCAGCGTGTGCCGAGGCGGTGAAGAAGGTAGGCGAATACATGGACGGCTTCCGTATCGCGGATGCATCCGACGAAATATTTGCGCTCCTTCGCCGTGCTAACAAATATATCGACGAAACAGCCCCCTGGGTACTTGCCAAGGATGAAGCTTCAAAGGCAAGACTCGGTACTGTTCTCTATACTCTCCTTGAAACCATCCGTGTGGGTGCGATCCTCCTTGAGCCCTTCATGCCCGGAACTTCGGCGGCTATCCTCGATATGCTGGCGACCGACAAGCGCACCCTTTGCTCCGTGAAGGAGTTCGGCGGACTTGCGGCAGGAGCATCCGTTGGCGAAGCGAAGCCTCTCTTTGCGAGAATCGACGAAGCAAAGATGATGGAAGAAATAAACGCTGAACGCGAGGCGGCAATGGCAAAACTCAAGGCTGAAGCACCCGTAGAAAAGCCCGAAGGCTGTGCGATCATCGGCTTTGACGATTTCATGGCAGTTGAACTGCGCACCGCGAAGGTTATTGCCTGCGAGCCGGTCAAGAAGGCGAAGAAGCTCCTTTGCTTACAGCTTGACCTCGGCTATGAAAAGCGTCAGGTAGTATCGGGCATTGCGAAGTTCTACACTCCCGAGCAGCTTATCGGTAAGAAGCTCATCGTTGTTGCGAACCTTGCCCCTGCGACTCTTTGCGGAGTTGAAAGCAACGGCATGATCTTGGCTTCCGGCGAGGAGCAGGTAAGAGTGGTATTCCTCGACGATGAAACTCCTCTTGGAGAGCGTGTAAGATAATGACATTCGACTTTAAACCCGGCATGGAATTGCCGATCTTCGACACCCATGCCCACTATAATGACCCTCGCTTTGACGAGATCGACGGCGGCAGAGATGCTGTTCTCACCTCTCTCTTTTCGGGAAATGTGAAGCATATCGTCAACATCGGATGCTGTATTGAATCCTCCCGTGACTGCATCGCCATTGCGGAAAAGTATCCGCAGATGTACGCCACGGTGGGCGTTCATCCCGGCGAGGTGAAGGAAGGCGAGGACATTGATGCGGGAATTGCCGAGCTTCGTACCATGCTCGCTCACGAAAAGGTGAAGGCACTTGGCGAGATCGGACTCGATTACTATTACGGAAACGAATCGAAGGACCTGCAGAAATTATGGTTCCGCCGTCAGCTTGAGCTTGCATCGGAGCTTAAAATTCCGGTCATTATTCATGACCGCGATGCTCACGGTGACGTGATGGATATTCTCCGTGATTATCCCGATGTAACCGGCGTTTTCCACAGCTTTTCGGCAAGCGGCGAGATTGCAAGACAGCTTACGAGCAAAGGTTGGTATATCTCTTTTTCGGGTGTCATCACCTTCAAAAATGCAACCAGACTTGCGGAAATTGTACCGACAGTGCCTCTTGACAGAGTTATGCTGGAAACGGACGCTCCCTATCTCGCACCCGTTCCCTACAGAGGCAAGCTCAATCATTCGGGACTTATCGAATACACCGCCGCCCGTGCCGCAGAGTTATACGGCATCGACGTTACGGAAATGTGCCGTATCGCCTATGACAATGCTGTAAGGTTTTATAGGATATGATTTTTTCGTGGGAGAAACTTTCTTGAAAGAAAGTTTCTCCCACACCCGTTTCAAAGAACTTTAATCAGGGGGGTATATCTTACGGACATCGCCAACAGCGGCATCGAAGCGGCAAACTTCGCGCCTCCTGCGTGGGTCCCTTCCCACTTCGGACCCGCGCGGCGCGTAGCGCCGCCGGGAGGCTTTGAAGCTCCCGCAGCACGAGGCGGCTTCGCCACCCGTGCCTCAATCC
>JAZRPJ010000003.1:0-3416 GCA_045649205.1 Candidatus Flemingiibacterium sp. | reverse complement strand
CCGACTTATACCATTTTCGATGTGCTCGGTACCGATTCTGAACATGAAAAGGCTCTTGCCTCGGTTATTAAGGTAGTATTTTCCGCCGGCTTCTAGCTTGTCGCCGAGCTTATAGGACTTATAGCCCTTGGCATCGAGGATCTTTATAGCGGAAACTACAGCTTCGCGCTCGGTTTTACTGCTGTCAAGAAACTTTTTGTAGCCGTCGCAGTAAGCGTTTATTTCTGCTTTGTCGGCATTTTTTGTTTCGAAGGTGGTTTTTGATTTGTAGAGGAGCTTCTCGGAAAGAAGCTGACCTTGTGTTTTTTCGTCCATAGTTTTTCTCCTTTATATTTTCAGCGGTGCTTGCTGATTTTTTACTTAAAATAAAGCTCGGCATACTTTTCTTTTGATTCAAACACCCGTTTCACATATTCTGCGGTTTCGCCTATGGGAATATGGGAGAGGGTCTTTCCGTCTTCCGAGTAATCGGGATCTTCAAGCCAGCCGGATACTCTGCCGATGCCTGCATTATAGGCGGCAACAGCCGACTTTATATCGCCGAATTGGCGGCTTAAAAATGCCAAAAGATACGCTCCGCGGCGGATATTTGTTTCAGGATGGAACGAATCGCCCTCGTGAGTATTTTCGCGGAGCAGGGACGCTACCCACTCATTTGTTTCGTCCATAAGCTGCATAAGTCCCTTTGCTCCAACATGGGAAACTGCCTTTTCATTAAAATTGCTTTCGGTTTTAATGACAGCGTATATAAGCTCCGGCGGAAGTTCGTATTCTGCGGCATATTTATTTACGATATCGGTGTATTTAAGGGGATATCTGTTTAAATCAAGCTGCTCTTTTATAACTCCGTTCCAGGCAATATAGCAAAATAATACGGCAAAACCGAGAATGAGCAGCACTTTTATAAGCTTACGCATTCAGTATATCCTTATGCAAAAAAGTTTATTTTTTTGAGAATGGAATTTACTTGACCTTCGATTATTTCAAGTCCTGAATTGTTGTAAACGGTGAAATCGCAGTTCTTTGCGAAAAACTCGTTGCTTTTCTGGGATGCGATACGTTTTTTTGCCGTATCGAGGGAAATTTTGTCACGTGAAATTATGCGGCGAATACGCACATCTTCGTCGGCAATAACGCCTACTATGTAGTCGCAGTGACGGTCAAAGCCCGATTCGAAAAGCTGTGGGGCGTCAACCACCGCGAAGCTGTCGCCGGCGACTTCACGGGCACGAAGCCAGTTTTGTATCTCCTCGACGATATGCTTGTGAGTAATTCTGTTGAGGGCAGATATTTTGATATCGCGGATTTCCGGATCAGACTCGCCGAACACCAAATTGAAAAGACCGTGACGGTTAAGCTTTCTGTCCTCAAGAAGAATACCCTCGCCGAAATATTCGGTAAGCTCGTGAAGGCAGGGCATACCGGGTGCGCAGACCTCCCTTGAAACCTTATCCGTGTCAAGGCAATTGATGCCCTGGGACATGAAGCAGAGGGAAACTTCACCTTTTCCTGCGCCGCTGCCTCCAGTTAGACCGATGACTCTCATATTATTGATCATGAACGCTGTTTCCTTTCGTTATGAAGATTTTTCACAGTTTACAGCTATTCCTTCTTTGTCGGAAAGATAAGCTGATTCCATTATTCTCTGAATGTATGCACCGTCCTCGAAGGATGGGCAAGTGGGAGATTTTTCGTGTACTGCGTTAAGGAAGGAATACATTGACGCGATGTGTCCTCGAAGCCAGCCGATAGGCGCCTTCACACCGGGGAAGATTCCCGACGGCTCGGGGTACCTGCCAACACACTCGATTCTCTTGAAGCCTCGCTCTCCGCCGAAATTGCCGCCCTTGTCGGTTTCATCAAAGAACCAAAGCCAATTGGGTTCCATAAGGTCGAATTTAAGCGCGCCTTTTTCGCCGTAGATTTCTACCGCGAGATTGTCGTTGGTGCCGGTGGCAAGCTTGGTTGCGGTGATAGTACCTTTTGCTCCGCATTCAAGCTCGGCTATCATGTAGAAGGCTTCATCTGCATTGGTTTCCCACGCCTCGCCGTTCATGCCGCGGCGTACCGGGTGGGCTATCTGGGACGTGCCGTATATATTCTTGAAATTACCGCAGAGGTAGTAAACGAGGTCGATGGCGTGAGAGCCTAAATCGAAAAGCACACCGCCGCCGCAGATACGCTTATCCTGCTTCCAGCCTGCATTTTTGTTAAGATCGGTGCAGGAGGCGTGGAGATACTCGGATTTAAAGCTGATAATTCTGCCGAGGCGTCCCTCGTCGATAAGCTCCTTTGCGCGCATAATGGGAGAAAGAAAGCGATTATTAAAAACGACCTGCGCAGTTATTTCTGCCTCTTTTGCAAGCTTTGAAACTTCATAGGCTTCCGCCTCGCTTACGCAAAGGGGTTTTTCACAGTAGATGTGCTTACCTGCGGCAATCGCCTTCTTTATTGTTTCGTAGTGGGCTATGTTTGGGGAAGTGATGTCGATAATGTCGATGTCGGGATCGTTTATCATCTCATCCTCGGATGTATATATCTTGGCAAAGGAAAATTCTCTTGCCGCTTTTTCCCTTGTTTCGGGAGTTCGTGTGAAAATACCTCCAAGGGTAGGGGTAAATGGGAGATCGCGGTAAAAATATTTGATACTGTCGATGGAAAAGGCGTGAGTACGTCCCATCGCACCGAAGCCGATAATGCCAATATTCATATGTTCGGAAGTTTCCTTTCGCTATATACTAAAGCATACATAATTATTATACAACATTTTCCGTAAAAATACAATAGGAAGTAGAGAAAAAACTGAACAATTCGCGACAATATTTTTGAAAAATTTACATATTGGTACTATACTTTACTTTCCACATGTGGTATCATATTAAAAAATGCAGTTAGACACGGAAGGATTATATGAAATGTCTTTATTAAACGAAATCAGCGAAGCTCTCGTAAAGGGAAGACTTCCGAAAATTAAAGAGCTTGTAAATGCCGCAATTAACGAGGGAATTTCCGCAAAGGAAATCCTCGATGGCGGACTTCTTGCTGGAATGAGCGAGATTGGCGAAAAATTCAAAGAAGGGAAGGCGTACGTTCCCGAGGTAATGCTTGCGGCGAAATGTATGCAGACCGGCACGGATTTATTAAAGCCGCACCTCACCGGATCCGCAGATGCAAGCGCTGCCGGTACAGTTGTTATCGGCACTGTCAAGGGTGACAGACACGATATCGGCAAGAACCTCTGTAAGCTGATGCTTGAGGGAAAGGGACTTCGTGTTATCGACCTTGGTGTCGATACGTCGGCAGAAAAATTCATCGCTGAAGCGAAGAAGAATGATGCAAAGGTGATCTGTGCATCGGCGCTTCTTACCACGACGATGCCCGAGATGAAAAAGATCGTCGAGCTTTTAGCGTCAGAG
>JAZRPJ010000002.1:0-13726 GCA_045649205.1 Candidatus Flemingiibacterium sp. | reverse complement strand
ATCACCGCATCCCACATCGACTCCCCGAGAGTTGACTTCAAGCCCCGCCCTCTCTTTGAAGACGGTGAAATGTGCTTTTTCAAGACTCATTACTACGGCGGTATCAAGAAGTATCAGTGGGTTGCCACTCCCCTTTCACTTCACGGCGTAATCTGTAAGCCCGACGGCGACGTTACCGTCTGCATAGGTGAAGACGAGAGCGACCCTGTATTCTATATCAACGATCTTCCCCCTCACATCGCACAGCTTCAGTATCAGAAGCAAGTAGGCGAGGCTATCACCGGTGAACAGCTTAATGTTCTCGCCGGAAGCGAGCCTTACGATGACGAAAAGGTTTCCGACAAAATTAAGCTTACCGTCCTTTCCCTTCTTAACGAGAAATACGGCTGTACCGAAGGTGATCTCATCAACTCCGAGCTTTGTGCCGTGCCTGCAATGAAGGCGAGAGATATCGGTCTTGACCGCTCCATGATCGGCTCTTACGGTCATGATGACCGCGTATGTGCATATCCTTCTATCACCGCTATGCTCGAATCCGAGGATTCTCCCCACACACTTCTCAATATCATCGCAGATAAGGAAGAGGTCGGCTCTGACGGTGTTTCCGGTATGCAGTGTGCTCTTCTCACCGACCTCATTGAGGAAATCGCACTTGCCCTCTGCGGCAATCCAAGAGTGGTGCGCTCCAATTCCAAGTGCCTCTCCGCAGACGTAAACGTAGCATATGACCCCAACTTCCCCGAAGTATTTGAAAAGAGAAATACCGCCTTCTTAAATCACGGTGTTGTTCTCTCCAAATACACAGGTGCAAGAGGCAAGTCCGGCACATCCGACGCTTCTGCCGAGTTCCTTTCCTTTGTAACAAAAACCTTCGACGAGAACGGTGTTGACTGGCAGATTGCAGAGCTTGGCAAGGTAGACCTTGGCGGCGGCGGAACTGTTGCAAAATATATCGCAAACGCTAACATCGACACCATTGACCTCGGTGTTCCGGTAATTTCCATGCACGCCCCCTATGAGCTTGTTTCAAAGTGTGACGTTTATATGGTTCATAAAGCAGTAAAAGCTTTCTATAAATAATATTTTTGGAGGATATAAAATGAACGAAATCATCAAAAAAGTAGGGCTTTACGGCATCGTACCTGTTGTCAAAATCGACAAGGTTGACGATGCAATTCCGCTTGCGCGCGCTCTCTGTAAGGGCGGACTTCCCGTTGCGGAAATCACGTTCCGCACTGCTTGTGCGGCTGAAGCCATTAAAATGATAACAACCGAGTTCCCGAATATGCTTGTAGGTGCGGGAACTGTACTTACTCCCGAGCAGGCAGATGCGGCTGTAGCTGCCGGCGCAAAGTTTATCGTTTCCCCCGGACTAAATCCCAAGGTTGTTAAACATTGCATAGACATCGGCGTGCCGATCACCCCCGGATGCGCTAATCCCAGCGACCTTGAGGTTGCCATCGAGCTTGGTCTTGATGTAGTTAAGTTCTTCCCTGCCGAGGCTGCAGGCGGTCTTCCCATGATCAAGGCTATGAGCGCCCCCTACGGCGGACTTAAGTTTATGCCTACCGGCGGTATCAACGAGTCAAATATCCTTTCCTACCTCAAGTTCGGTAAGATTCTCGCCTGCGGTGGAAGCTACATGGTTTCAAGCGATCTTATCAACAACGGCGAATGGGACAAGATCACCGAGCTTACCAGAAACGCCGTCATGCAGATGCTTGGCTTTGAGCTTATGCACGTTGGCATCAACTGCGAAAACAAGGATGAGGCTCTTCGTGCAGCTGCTCTCGTTGAAACAATGTTCGGCTTTAAGTCAAAAGCAGGCAACAGCAGCGTATTTGCCGGCACAGAGGTTGAGTTTATGAACACTCCTTACCTCGGCAAAAACGGTCACATTGCCATCGGCACAAACTTCATTGACAGAGCTGTATTCTACTTCGAGAATATGGGACTTGCATTCAATGAGGAATCCAAGAAATTTAACGATAAAGGCGGACTTAACGCGGTTTACTTCAAGGATGAGATCGCAGGCTTCGCATTCCATCTCGTACAGAAAAAGTAATAAACGAAAGGACGTATACATATATGAAAAAACGCGCAATAATCAGTCTTACAGACAAAACCGGTGTTGTTGAGTTTGCCCGTGAGCTTGACGCTCTCGGCTACGAGATCCTCTCCACCGGCGGCACATGGAAGGTAATCAATGAAGCCGGCATCCCTGTTACCCAGGTTTCCGACATCACCGGTTTCCCGGAATGTCTTGACGGCAGAGTAAAAACTCTTCACCCCATGATCCACGCAGGTATTCTCGCTATGAGAAGCAATCCCGAGCATATGGAGCAGATTGCAAAGCTTGGCGTTACTCCCATCGATATCGTTGCAATCAACCTCTACACTTTCAAGGATACCATCCTTAAGCCCGGTGTTACCCGTGAGGATGCAATCGAAAACATCGATATCGGCGGACCTACCATGCTCCGTGCAGCGGCAAAGAATTACCAGGACGTTTCCGTAATCGTTGATCCTGTGGACTATGCTACCGTAATCGACGAGCTGAAGGCAAACGGCAAGGTTTCCGTTGACACCAATCTTAAGCTTGCATACAAGGTATTCAATCACACCGCGGCTTATGATACCCTCATTCAGTCCTATCTCCAGAAAGAAACCAACTCTCCCCTATTTCCCGAAAAGCTATCCCTTACATACGAAAAGGTTCAGGATATGCGTTACGGCGAAAATCCCGGCCAGGCAGCGGCTTTCTATAAAGAGATCGGCAATTTCTCCGGTACCCTCGCGGCGGCTGAACAGCTCCACGGTAAGGAGCTTTCCTACAACAACATCAACGACACCAACGGCGCCCTCGACTGCCTTAAGGAATTCGATGAGCCTTGCGTAGTCGCTGTCAAGCACGCAAATCCCTGCGGAGTTGGCGTTGGCAAGGACATTTACACCGCGTACATGAATGCATACAATGCCGATCCCGTTTCCATCTTCGGCGGAATCATCGCCTGCAACCGTAAGGTTGATGCCGCGACTGCCGCTGAAATCAACAAGATATTCGTTGAGATCGTTGTTGCTCCCGACTTTGACAAGGAAGCTCTCGAAATCCTCATGGCGAAGAAGAATATCCGTCTTCTCCGCCTCCCCGATATCACAAAGCCCAACACCAAGGACATGATGGACATGAAGCGTGTTGCCGGCGGTCTTCTCATTCAGGAGAGAGATATCGGCGTATTCGACGAGGCTGAGCTTAAGGTTGTAACCGAAAAGGCTCCCACAGAAGCAGAGCTTGCAGATCTTAAGTTCGCTATGAAGGTTGTTAAGCATACCAAGTCCAACGCTATCGTTTTGGCGAAGAACGGTATTACCACCGGTATCGGCCCCGGTCAGACCAACAGAATCACCGCACTTGAGCTTGCAATCCGCTATGCAGACTCTCTCGAGGGTGCAGAGCCTAACCGTGCTGCCGGCTCAGTAATGGCATCCGACGCATTCTTCCCATTCTCCGACTGCGTTGAGGCTGCTCACAAAGCAGGAATCACCGCAATCATTCAGCCCGGCGGATCCATCCGTGACCAGGATTCCATTGATGCCTGCAACAAGTACGGAATTGCAATGATATTCAGCGGTTCACGCCACTTTAAGCACTAATTTTAAGCACTAATATGGTTTGGGGAAACTTCTTTTCAAGGAGTTTCCCCCTCCATAAACGAAAAGAGGTAAAACGTTTTGAAAGGTTCTTTAAAGCCGGCGTGGGACGTGAGATAATCACCCCGCCCCTCGGCACGTTGCTTTACGGCTATGCAAACAAGCGTCTATCTACTGCGGTTCACGATGACCTTAAGCTGACCGCATTCGCCTTTGAGAGCGAAAAATATCGCGCGATTATGATTACGGCAGATATCTGCACTCTTGAAAATGACGAGGTTTCAGTTATTCAGGAGATGATTGCCGAGGCGACCGGAATCGATAGGAACGCCATCACATTTTCGTCAACTCACACTCATTCCGGACCGGCTACCCGCTTTTCTGCCGGATGGGGTGTGAAAAATACTGAATATATTGAAACAATTCTTCGCCTGGCGGCACTTAAGGCGGCACTTGCGGCAGTAGCAAATCTCCGTGAGGCTGTAATGGGAATCGGAACTGTCGAAAGTACCGTCGGCATAAACCGTCGTGAGATAAAGCGTGACGGCACTATCGAGCTTGGACAGAACCCATGGGGTGTATTCAATCCCGAAATGACCGTCATCAGCTTCAGAGGCACGGATGGAAGCGGTATCGGCAGCATGATCCACTACGGTTGTCACGGTACAGCAGCCGGCAGAGATCCGGAGATAACCCGTGACTGGCCCGGCGTGATGTACGATGCACTTGAACGTGAGAGCGGTATGCCTGCGGCATTTATAGCAGGACCTTCCGGCGACACCGGACCAAGACTCCCAAACGGCTGTACCGTAGGCGACATTAAGCTTATGGAAGAACTTGGATGCCGTGCGGCTATTGATGCGGTCACCGCTTATAGGAAGATCCGCACATATCATACTCCCGAGCTTGATGTTCTTATTGGCAAAATTCGTCTTCCCTATAAGCCCCTCATACCTCGCGAAGAGGCACAGGCTATTGTTGACAGACTCGGTGATCCGTCAAAGTTGTTCGGAATCGACGTTAAGGCACATAAAAAGTACAGCAATGTTCTTGAAGTATACGACAAAAATCTCCCCCTTGAAACCGCACTTGAATTTGACCAGACGATCATCACTCTCGGCGATCTTGCATTTGTTCCTTTCGGCTTTGAAGTCTTTAGTGAAATCGCCATCAGAATCGCCCATCACAGCCCATAAACTCACACCCTGACACTTAACAATACCAACGATTCCCGTGCATATTTCCCGCCTAAGAGTCAGCTTCCTCTCGGCGGATATGAGGTTGAAATGTTCGGATTCTTTAACACGTATTCTTTTGTTGATGATGTGGATACCTGTGTTGTAAACGAAAATCTTCGTCTTCTTGAAGAAGCTTTCTGTAAAAGAAAATAAACTGCATAAAATTATATGGAGGACACCGCAAGATGTGGAGTCCTCCTCTTTTTATTTTCCAAAACTATACAAATTTATGACTGCATAACACCTCGCGGCGGTAGGCAATACTATATTCACAAGTCCTTACCAATGCGAAAGGTGAAAATATGAAGTCAAACACCTATAACCGCAAAGTTGAAATTTGCGGAGTAAATACATCGGATCTGCAAACCCTTACAAGTGATGAAAAACGCGAGCTTTTAGAGAAAGCCAAATCCGGCGACGAGTCGGCTCGAGAGAAACTGATACGTGGAAATCTGCGCCTTGTTTTGTCGATAATTCAGCGATTCACGGGGCGAGGCGAGAATCTTGACGATTTATTTCAGATTGGCTGCATCGGTCTTATAAAGGCGGTGGACAATTTCAATTTAGACCTGGATGTGAAATTTTCCACATACGCCGTACCAATGATCATCGGTGAGATCCGACGTTATCTTCGGGATAATAACGCTATCCGCGTAAGCCGTTCCGTAAGAGATCTTGCATACCGCGCACTGCAGGCTCGAGAGGGTCTTATACGCACTCTCGACCGTGAACCCACCACAGATGATATAGCTAAAGCCGTTGGTGTTGGCAAGGAGGAGATCGATGCCGCCCTTGAGGCTATTACCGCTCCTGTAAGTCTTTATGAGCCGGTATATTCCGACGGCGGCGATTCTATCTATATTATGGATCAAATCAGCGACAACGACAACACCGATGAGGCATGGCTTGAAGACATCGCCCTCCGTGAAGCCCTGAAGCATCTTTCGGCAAGGGAACGAAATATAGTGGAACTGCGCTATTTCAAAGGCAGGACGCAAATGGAAATTGCAGGAGAAATAGGAATCTCACAAGCCCAGGTTTCACGAATCGAAAAATCCGCACTTGAGCGAATCAGAAAAGAAATATAATAATATAATATAATAAGAATACGGTATTATTGCATAACAAAGGAGCTGCCAAAAGGCAGCTCCAAATTATTTTTAATTATTCTGCGGGCACGATGTTGATTTCAGCGTAGTCAACAACAAATCCACCACGATTTGTGGGAGAGATCTCAACAACGGCAAACATATCGTCATATACAGCTTCCGGTACTTCAAATACGTAGCGATCGTATTCGCTGAAAGCAAGGTCTTCGCCGTTCAGATCAAGCTTCGTCTTAATTCTAACGAACTCGCAAGGCTCGGAGTTTATATATACAGTAGGCAGCTTATCCTCTTTTATAATGCTTGCAGAGAATTCCAAAGTTACCTTTGCACCCTCCGGAATGTCACCCATTCCTATGCGAGCAACACCGGTACGGCCGGTACCAATATTCAACGGTAATGAAGCAGTAGCAGCAGTTGACTTCCAGGTCTGCTGAACATCGTTATATGTAGGAATAATCTTGCGGTTGACGGTCATAAGCTTCTCATAAGAGCCGCAGCTGGTAAAGAGCGACCACCACTCATTGATTCCGCCTTCTGCTATAATGTCAGCATCGTAAACGGCATACTTCGTATTTTCCTTGAATCTATAATCAAGAGCAGGAATAACGTTGTGAAGCTGAATCTTATCAGCACCCTGGGACAGATAAAGCGCAGATGCACCGTTAAAGTGTTCAATATCAAGCTCCTGACGTCCAAGGTTTGTTCTGGTTGAAATACCTGCCTCGATACAAGGAGCAACCTCAACACTATAAGGCTCAAGAAGAGATTTCCAAAGAGCTACGGGAGTTTCGTTGCAGGTTGTAGCATAACGTCCCATAGGTACGAGCATATCAATGATACCCTCGGATGCCCATGTCATGATATCAAGACCGAAATCATAGTTGGTCTGAAGGTCCGGAGCAACGGTAGAGGAGAACTTAATCGCGTGACCGTACTTCTCTTCGTAAATGGAAATGATCGCATCAGCATCTCTGTAGAACTGATTCATGATCTCAATGCCTGCGTACTCTCCACCGGGATGGAAGAGCCACATTTCTCTCTGCCACTCAAACTGGAAGCCGTACACATCGTAACGGTCAAGAGATTCGTTAAGGAGGGCAAGATACTTCTCGCGAACCTCGGGGAAAGAATAGTCCCAGATATTCGCATAGTAGGTATTGACCTTGCTGGGATACTGAACACGGCGGAATTCGGGATGCTCAAAGTAGTATCTTGTGAACAGCGCGGATTCCGTTAAAAGTCTGTCATGAGCGTCATTCATACGAATGGACAGCCACATATTGATCCCTGCTTCAGGAAGAGCTGTGGTAAGAGTCTTGAGGTAATCAAGCTTAAGGACCTTATAGTGATTGTACCAATCGAGATAATCTACTCCATGATTATCAGCAACTCCATTAACTTCAACGATCTCGCCATTCTTCATCGTAGTGTACTTATCACCGTACCAACCGAAGAATACTTCCGTGGGGTATACGCACTTACTCTCGGCAAAGTTCATAACCATATCGGTCACGTGAGTGCCCTTGAACTGGTTTGCCCAATCAATAGCATCCTGCTCGGATTTCACAGAACCAATATTATGCATAGAATTGTCGAGGTTGAGCATAAGGCCCTGAACCTCGTAATCCTCGTTGGGATCCCACTTGGGAAGGTCAGGATGCGCCTCAATGTACTGAAGTGTATTATAAGACGCTATAATATCCGCATTGGAAACGGACGCGCCCTGATTTACACTGTAGCCGGGAATGTTGCCTACAGGCACGATGCTTATTTCATCGATGCAGTAAGGCACAATTGATTCAACGGGCATACCGCCGCGGAAAATTATATGGCTGAGATCTGCAGCCAAATCTACATAAGTTTCTACCTTAAACCACTTATCGGTAATACCAACAACAGCAATAGTGTAAAGGGTACCGCCAGTATCATAAAGCTGGGGGTAGATCAGGTTCTTATGTCCTTCATAAACAGTACGAACATAGAAAGTGATCTTATACTTTCCGGCAGGAATCTGAATGCCGGGGCTATAACGCATACCGGTATATTCGTTGGGGAACACGCCACCCTCTAAATATCCGCCGTTTTCGTCCTCAACCCAACTATACTTAACACCGTTGGGCGATTCGGCAAAGTTCATGAGGATATTCTTTTCGTCGAAGCTTCCGGCGCCCTTAAGCACGTCGCCTTCAACATCTTCATGTACGATAGAAGGAACTGTAGCCTTAACCGGTGCCTGGTTTGTAGCTGCTACCGGAACGACAGCACCAAACACAAGCTGAAGTGAAAGCACTACCGTAGCTAACATCGCTATCTTTCTTTTCATAATTCGATCTCCTTTGTGATTTTTCTGTTTCCGCACACTACTGCGCAGATTACAGTAGTATTATACCATATTTTCTCGTCAAAGTCAATATTTTTACAGATATCCATAGTATAAAATTATGGGCGCGTTTTTTGTGCAAAATGCTCATTTCTTGCGAAAACAGCCACTGCCGTCACAGAAATAAGATGCGATCGTCCTCCAGCTTAATTTACGAAATATTCACTATTTTGTAACTAAAATGTGCTACTATATTATTATGGATATTGCATGAAGGAGCTGAAGTTGTGTCAAATTTAAAAGAAATTGATTTCGACAGTCTGGATATGCCAGAAATACCGGAAGCAGTCACTCTTTCTATTGAAAACATTAATTTTGAAGTTCTCCCCGATTATACAATTGAAAAGAAGAACGGAATTTCAATGCACTGTTTTGAGCCTCACAAGCATCTTTTTTTTGAGCTTATCATTGTAATGTGCGGAAGCTTATCTATACAGGTTGATACCGAGCGGTTTTCACTAATTTCCGGTGAATACGTTGTGATACCGCCAACCTCTGAACACTGCTTGATTTCTGTTTCAGATAACATTCAACGTTTCCGACTTCGTTTTATGCATACGGGTGAAATTGATACTTCCCTGCTATCAAAAGCACCATATATTAAAGCGGCGTTTACCAATAGCAAGCGTGAGCTTATTTTTGCACTTGCAAATGACCTTTACGAAATCGAAGCCCCCCAAAAAAGCATTACTGCAGAAATGCACATAAAATATGAGCTTTCCGTAATTCTAAACCATGCCATAGAGAATTATTATCACATACCTATGTGCAGCACCGCATCAGACAGCGGTCAGGCATCTCTTCGCGCAAGGATCGAGAGTTATATGTACCTAAATTACAATCGTCCCATCACACTGGAACTGCTTGCGGAAAACATGAGTTACAGCCGCACGCAGATGCGGCGAATAATCGAGGAATGCTTCGGCATGTCCTTTACGGAGAAGCTCCGTGAGATCAGGCTGAATGCAGCAAAAAAGCGACTGATCGACGGTAAACTCCCCATCGAAGAAATCGCCGAGGTCTGCGGATATGAAACAAGACAAGGCTTTGAGTCAATGTTTTTAAAATACGTAGGAAAAACACCGAATCAATACCGTCGCCGCCATAACAGATAATGTTAATCCCCGAAGGTCAGACCTTCGGGGATTTTCTCATTTAATGATATAGTTATTTAGCAGCTTCAATATAGATTTCGGCATAGTCGACGGTCATTTCAACCTTTTCTTCCTCCGAGCCCTTTACATTGGGAGCCTGGATTTCGGCAACAGCAAACATATCGCCGTAAACTTCTTTGGGAAGCTCGTAGCAATACATTCCGTTTGCGGTATAATAGTACTCCTTGGCAGCCTCAACGCCTATAAATTTCGTCGGCTGGGAATTTACGTAAACTACCGGAGGATTGTCAGCATCGATAACGCTGGCACCAACTTTAAGTGTAACCTTTGAGCCTTCGGCAACGTCACCCATGCCTATATGGAGAAGGCATGCACTGGTGTCGGTGGAAAGCTCTCTCGGGAGCTGCACGTCGCGAATACCCTTCATTCCCCAGTTAGGTGCAACATCGTTATATGTGGGAAGCACCTTACGGTTCATGGTCATGAGCTTGTCATAGGAACCAAGGGAGGTAAACAGCATCCAGTATCTGCGTGATCCCATTCTGGGGTAGGTACTTTCCTTGGGTTGATATACATCAAGGGTGTACTCACCGACCTTGTCGTCATCCTGGAATCTGTGATCCATCAAGGGGAGGATGTTGTATGTCTGAATCTTGTCGGCACCCTGGGAGAGGTAGAGAGCCGCAGTACCTGCGTAAGTTTCAAAATCGTGGTTCACTCTCGGTGCATTACTTACGCCACAGTGAATGTTAGCATCGATATCAGGAGCAAGTTCAACGCCGTAAGGCTCGAGGAGGGATTTCCAATGTGCCACAGGCATTTCGTTGTGAGTCGTGGAAAAGCGTCCCTTGGGAACTACCATGTCAACAAGTCCTTCGGAAACCCATCTCATAACGTCAAGACCGAACTCGTAGTTAGTATAAAGGTCGGGAGCAACCTGAACGGAGAATTTGATCTTGTGTCCGTACTTCTTTTCATATTTGGTGATGATCGCCTTTGCATCTCTGTGGAACTGATTGAGTATCTCGGTACCATTGTATTCGCCGCCGATATGCCAAAGTCTTATCTCACGCTGCCATTCGAATTGGAAGCCGTATACGTCGTAACGGTCAAGGGCACGATCCATGAGTCCGAGGTAGTGCTTACGTATTTCCTCCTTACCGAAATCAAGGCACTTGGAAAAATAGCCCTCGATCTGGCTTGGATACTGAACACGACGGAGGTGAGGATTCTTGTGATAGAAATCGCTGAACAGCATGGATGTTTCTTTTGATGTACGGTCATGAGCATCATTCATACGCATGGAAAGCCACATATTGATTCCTGCCTCGGGAAGTGCCTTCGAGAGGTACTTGAGGTAATCGCGGCCGTGAACCATAAAGTGCTCATACCAATCCTTAAGATGGCTGTAATCAACAGGATGCCCGTTTTCCATCTTCTGAAGATATTTTGCACCGTACCAGCCGAATTCCTCATCGGGGAATATGCACTGGGACTCGGAAAAGTTCATAACCACGTCAGTGATATGGGTGCCCTTGAACTGATTTGCCCAGTCGTTGGCGTCCTGCTGGCAGGTCATTGCCGGATAACCGTGAATGGTGTTGTCAAGGTTAAGCATAATACCGTTAACCTTATACTTTGCTTCTTCAGCTGCATTCCACATTTTCATAACATTTTTCTCCTTGAATATTTATTAAAATTTTATTTTTTAGGCTCAATATAGATTTCCGCGTAGTCGATGGTCATCTTGACCTTGATTTCATCGGAGCCTACAATGTTCGGCCCCTGTACTTCAACAACTGTGAACATGGTATCATGAACTGATTCGGGTATTTCGTAACAGTAAAGTTGATTTTCCGTGCGGCGTGCACCGGGATAGAACTGATTTTCAGGCGCTTCCGGCGCATCTGCAATGCTCACGAACTTCGCCGGCTGACCGTTTGCAAATACAGCAGGGGGATTAGCGGCATCAACAACGTCTGATGCCATCCTGAAGATAACTTTTGCCCTCTTCGGAACATCACCCATGCCTACGCGGAGCATAAATACACTGTCGTCAGTCTGAATGGTCCTCGGAAGAATCGCATCCCTCTTTCGCCACGGCGGAAGAGTATCGTTATATGTAGAAACGACCTTGCGATTCATGGTCATAAGCTTATCGTAAGACCCGATCGTCGTAAACACAAGCCACCATCCGGGAACCGACGGCTTCTCACCTGCCGGCCACTCTGGCATGGGGATCATAGGATCGTACTCTGCAATTTTGTCTTCATCTCTGAAAACATGTCTTATTGGAACGAGAATATTGTAGATCTGCACCTTATCTGCCCCCTGTGAAAGGTAAAGAGCAGCAGTTCCGGCATAGGTTTCAATATCGTGTAAACACGTCGCCGGTCTGCCGTGGCAGGTTATGCGGTGTTCGATATCGGGAACGACAGCAACGCCGTAAGATTCAACAAGGCTCTTCCAGTATGCCACGGGAATTTCATTACAGGTTGTAGCATGACGCCCCTTTGGAGCAACCATGTCGATAATTCCTTCACGCGCCCAGCGTACAACATCGAATCCGAAGTCGTAGTTAGTCTGCGGATCGGGAGCAACCTGCGCGGAGAACATGATCTTATGTCCGTACTTTTTCTCATATTTCGTGACGATAGCCTTAGCATCCCGCATAAACTGATTCATGATCTCGACGCCTACGTACTCGTGGCCGATTTCCCAAACCCACATATTCCGCTGCCATTCAAGCTGGAAGCCGTATACGTCATAGCGTTCGAGGGTTTCGTCTATAAGATCGAGATATTTGTTCCTTATCTCCTCATGACCGTAATCATAGACATATGCCATGGAGCCCTCATACTTGGTCTTATACTGTACGCGGCGGTATTCGGGGTGTTCATGATAGAAATCGGTAAACAGCACAGAGGTGGGCTTTCCTCGGTCGTGGGCATCGTTCATACGAATGGACATCCACATATTGATACCCGCTTCGGGAAGTACTTTTGTAAGAGTCTTTAAGTAATCCTGCTTATTTACAATAAAATGTTCATAGAGATTTTTGGGCAGTCCCTTTGAATAATCAACGGGGTGACCGTTCTCCACAGTCTGATTGTACTTGTCGCCGTACCATCCGAATCTTGATGGGAACATGGATGCACTCTCTGCGATATTCATTACGATATCTGTAACATGAGTCCCCTTGAACTGATTTGCCCAGGCAACAAGATCCTCCTCGGTTGTCGCTCCGGAAACACCGTGAGCGGTGTTGTCGTGATTGAGCATAATGCCCTGCACCTTATACTTTGCCTCTTCGGCAGCGTTCCACATTTTCATAAAATTTCTCCTTTTATTTGGCAGGCTCAATATAGACCTCTGCGTAGTCAACGGTCATTTCCACCCTTGTGTCGGTTGACCCCTTGACAAAGGGATTTTGAATCTCTGCTACTGCATACATGAGATGATGAACGGAAGCAGGAATTTCATAGCAGTAGAGCTTGTTCTTGGTACGGTATTCCTTGTTGCAGTCTTCACCGCCAATACATTCGCATTTCTCGCAGTTTACATATACGATCGGAGGATTATCTTCTTCAATCACGTCGGACGAGAATTTCAGTGTAACCTTTGCGCCCTCCGGCACGTCGCCCATACCGATACGCATCATGAATGCATTATTATATTTATCATTATTTATTGTTCTGGGGAGCTGTGCATCATTCTTTATCCACTCGCAGCGCATCTCGTTGAAGGTAGGGAGCACTTTGCGCTTAAGGGTCATAAGCTTATCGTATGAACCGATGGATGTGAATATGAGCCACCATCCGGGAACGGAGTCTGTCGACACCTCAGGGATGGGGAGATTAGTATCATACTCTGCAATTTTGTCTTCGTCCTTGAATATATGCCCCATACGCACAAGAAGATTGTAAAGCTGTATCTGATCCGCGCCCTGTGAGAAGTAAAGTCCCGCAGTCCCGGCATAGGTTTCAATATCATGAAGGCTCTCACTGATGCCGGAGGTGGTGCACTTAATGCGGTGCTCAATATCGGGAGCGACCTTGATACCGCGCTTTGAGCATACATTTTTCCACTGTCTTATGGGGATTTCATTGTTGGTAGTTGCATGGCGTCCTTTAGGGGATACCATGTCAACAAGCCCCTCTTCAATCCATGTCAGCACATCAAGACCGAAATCGTAGTTTGTTTTGATATCCGGTGCAACCTGTGCAGAGAGCA
>JAZRPJ010000001.1:0-5150 GCA_045649205.1 Candidatus Flemingiibacterium sp. | reverse complement strand
AGTTTGCGTGGAGAAGTTCGCATTTCTGGGGATTGAGGCACGGGTGACGCAGTCACCTCGTGCTGCGGCAGCATGTAGCCTCCCGACAGCGCTACGCGCTGTGCGGGACCGGAGTGGGAAGGGACCCACGCAGGAGGCGCGAAGTTTGCTGCCCCGATACCTCTATTGACAATGTCCGTTATACATATCCCCCATAAAATTCTTTGAAAGGGGTGTGGGGGAAACTTTCTTATAAGAAAGTTTCCCCCAGCGTTTCCCCACAATCGTTGTCTTATTAAATTATCCCATATTTTCGGGAAGCTTTTTGCCGCCCATGATGTGGAAGTGAAGATGCTTCACGGTCTGGCAGGCGTCGTCACCGCAGTTGGTGATTACGCGGTATCCGTTTGTAAGACCTGCGTCTTTTGCGATTTTCGGAATCATTTCGAAAATCTTCGCTACAACAGCGGAGTTATCGGCGTTTACCTCATCTACGGATGCAATGTGAGCTTTGGGGATAACGAGGATGTGTACCGGTGCCTGAGGATTTATGTCCGCAAAGGCAAGCATTGCATCGTCCTCGTATACCTTTTTTGAGGGAATTTCCCCGGCGATGATCTTACAGAAAATACAGTCCATTTTTGATTTTCTCCTTGATAATTAAAGTTATATTTTAATTATACTATAGTTATCCGTGAAATTCAAGACATAAATAAAAATTTACTTTTATTTTTCCAACTTTATATACATTTTCGTTGACAAATACATTATTTCGTGGTATTATAATATTGTGGAAATGTTTTTTCACTTTGATCAATAAAATTTTACAGCCGTCGTCCCGACGGCAGAATGGAGTTTAAAATGAAAGTTACAAAAGATTCTATCATCGGTGATGTTCTTGATTTCGACCGCGAAACAGCACAGTTCTTCCTTGAAATCGGTATGCACTGCCTTGGCTGTCCTTCCGCGCGTGGAGAAACAATCGAAATGGCGTGCGAGGTTCACGGCACAAACGCTGATGAGCTTGTTGAAAAGATCAACGAATTTCTTGAATCAAAGTAAGTGAGTATCGTCGCCTTTTGGCGACGATACCGATTAATTGCTGAAATTTACAGAAAATATGCAGAAAATTACCCTTACAAATCGGCTTGCCGCCGCGGCAGAAATGGTTGGCGGCGGAAAAGTCGCCGATATAGGTACCGACCATGCTCACCTTGCCATATACCTGATCCAGAAGGGCAATTCAGAGGTGCTTGCCTCGGATATAAATGAAGGTCCCTGTCAACGTGCACGTACGAACATCTACGCTTGGGGACTTCATAAAAAAATCAAGGTGGTATGCCGAGCAGGGCTTGACGGCATCGAGGATTTTGCCCCCGATAATATCGTTATTGCCGGAATGGGCGGCGAGCTTATCGCTTCAATACTTGAAGCTTCCGATTACCCCGAAAAATCGGGATGCCGTTTGGTGCTTGTTCCGCACTCAATGCAAAGGGAACTTCGAAAATTTCTTGCATCGGCAGGCTTTTCAATTGATGAGGAGCGTGTCGTTTCGGACGGCGGAAAGTACTATCAGCTTATTGCGGCGCACTATACCGGCGAAAAATACGAAATGTCAGAGATGCAGTACCGTCTTGGCAGGTTGAATATAGAGCGTGCGGCATCAGAGCACGGAGAATGTGACACCGAATGGCTTAAGTCGGTGAGAGCATCTACCATACGCCGAGTCGAGGGCAGAGAAGCTACCATGAATGACTGCGAAGAACAGAGAAACGACCGTGAGCTTATCGCGCTCATAGATGAAATATTAAAAGAAAAGGGAGAATGAAAATGCCAAAGGTCCATGAGCTTTACGAGTTTCTTAACTCCAAATTCCCGAAGAGCTATTCCTGCGACTGGGACAACGACGGACTTATGTTTTCCGATGACCCGGAGCGTGAGGTGATACGCGTACTTGCAACACTTGATGTTACAGACGAGGCGGTCGATTATGCTATTGCGGGCGGTTATGATGTCATAGTTTCGCACCACCCCATGATATTTAAAGGGATTAAGGCACTTAACTATGACAGTCCTCTGGCTAAAAAGATTTTTAAGCTCCATGACAATAAAATTTCGGTTATGTCCTTTCATACCCGTCTTGACGGAGCAAAGGGCGGTCTTAACGATATTTTTGCCGGTCTTCTCGGCCTTACGGATATATCCACTGTTGAGGCTGACGGCGAGGAAATTTGCAGGATCGGTACGCTTGAATATCCGCAGTCCTGTGCTGAATTTGCGTCATTTCTGAAAAAGACGCTCAAGGCTGAACGTATTCTCTATTCGGAGGGCGGCGAATTTGTAAAGCGTGTAGCCGTATGCGGCGGTGACGGCAAGGATTTCGTGGCAGCCGTAAAGGCGGCAGGGGCGGACAGCTATGTTACCGGTCAACTTTCCTACAACATCATGGAAGAAGCCGATTATGTTGGACTTAATATGTTCGAGGCGGGTCATTTTTTCTCTGAAGATTTTATCTGCGGATACCTGACACTGCTCATTTTAAAGGAATACACCCAGGTAACAACGGGTTATTTCAACAGCAATAAAATTAAAGCGGTATGACGGGGTATAACTGTATTGTTGTCTACTCCGAGGATAAGGAGAAACTGCTGTTCTGCAAGCGGATAAAAGAGCCGTATCTTGGGCTTTACAATTTCGTCGGAGGTCATATCGAGGAGGGGGAGTCCGGGGAAGGTGCGGCGTACCGCGAGCTTTTCGAGGAAACCGCAATCGCACGGGATGCTATAAAACTCCGGCATCTGATGGACTTCACCTACTATAACCAGGACTGCTATATGGAGGTCTGGTGCGGCAGGCTCACACGGAATGTAGAGCTTGGTGGAGATGAAAATCCACTTGAGTGGCTTGATTTTAATCACGATTTTTTTGATATAACAAAATTCGCCGGAGAGGGCAATATAGGACATATACTTGAGCAAATAAAACAGTTCGGCGAAGGATTTATTTGATAAATTTCAGTTGAAAGGGAGATCATTATGCCATATATTGGAATTAAAGTAAGCGAAAAGCTTACCGCTGAAAAGAAAAACGAACTAAAAGCGGCTATGGGAAAGGCTATCGAGACTATCCCCGGCAAGACGGAAACTTATCTCATGGTAGCTATTGAGGATAATACATCCCTTTGGCTTGCAGGTGTCAAAGGGGATGAAAATAACCCCATGGCGTTTGTTGATGCGCGTATTCTCGGCAAGGCAAAGAGAGAGGATTTCTCACGCTTGACCGCTGAAATTTGTAAGGTGCTTGACGTCCTTATCGGAATAAAGCCTACAAATGTTTATGTGACCTATAGTGAAGTTGAGCATTGGGGTCACAACGGAAGAAATTTTTAGTTTTGGAGCATTGATGATTACAATAGAAGATATTAAAAAAAGCGAAACCATACGCACTTATATCGAAAAAGAGGACGAAGCACTCCGTGCCCTTGGATACACCGAGCACAGTTTCGCTCATGTAACAAAGGTCTCACATCTCGCCGGAAAGATCCTTACCGAGCTTGGATACAGCGAGAGGGAAGCAGAGCTTGCGGAAATCGCAGGATACCTTCACGATATTGGAAATATAGTAAACCGCGCAGAGCACGCTCAAAGCGGTGCTGTAATGGCTTTCCGTATCCTTGATAATATGGGCGCAGACCCGGCGGACATCGCCGCTATAATCAACGCCATCGGTAACCACGATGAATCTACAGCTGTGGCGGCAAATCCCATTTCCGCGGCACTTATTCTCGCGGACAAGACGGACGTGCGTGCCACGAGAGTGCGCAATACCGACCTTGCCACCTTTGATATTCACGACAGAGTGAACTATTCGGTCAAAAAGGCGCAGATCGAGATAAACAAGGACGAGAAGACCATCGAGCTGAAGCTTACTATAGATACGGATTTCTGTTCGGTTATGGAATACTTTGAGATCTTCCTTGGACGGATGAAACTCTGCGTTCAGGCGGCAAACAAGCTTGGACTTAAATTTAAACTCACTGCCAACGAGCAGAAGTTGTTTTAAATAATCTCCCAATTTCTCTTTGCTTTTTCACAATGAAACCGCGTTTTAAGCCTCTCCCTTTGGGAGAGGTGTCACGCTAAAAGGCGTGACGGAGAGGGTATTTGTGTAAGATGTACCCTCTCAGTCATCAGATTTGCAAGCAAATCCGCTGACAGCTCTCCCAAGGGGAGAGCTTTATATAGGTTATTCACTACCTCCTGAGTGAAGGAATACAAAGCTGAATTGGGATTAAATAATTTACTTTTGAGGAGAAACTGTAATGAGCAGTATCAAAGAAATATTCGCCAGCATGGTATTTAACGATGTGGTAATGCGCGAAAAGCTGCCGAAGGATACCTATAAATCCCTGATAAAGACCATTGAAGAGGGAAAAACACTTGATATCAGCGTGGCGAATGTCGTCGCCAATGCAATGAAGGACTGGGCAATCGAAAAGGGGGCAACACATTTCACCCATTGGTTCCAGCCTATGACGGGTATTACCGCCGAAAAGCACGACAGCTTTGTGACCCCTGTGGGAAGCGATGTTATCATGGAGTTTTCCGGCAAGGAGCTTATCAAGGGCGAGCCGGATGCGTCCAGCTTCCCTTCGGGCGGACTTCGTGCTACCTTCGAGGCGAGAGGCCACACCGCCTGGGACCCTACATCCTATGCTTTCATTAAAGACGATACACTCTGCATACCCACCGCCTTCTGTTCCTACGGCGGCGAGGCGCTTGACAAGAAGACCCCACTGCTTCGGTCCATGGAAGCGGTGAACAGACAGGCGCTGCGTATTCTTCGGCTTTTCGGAAACAAGACCGCCCAAGTGGTAAGTACAGTTGGTGCGGAGCAGGAATATTTCCTTATAGATAAGGCACTCTATGAAAAGCGTAAGGACCTTGTAATTACCGGAAGAACCCTCTTTGGTGCAAAGCCCCCCAAGGGGCAGGAAATGGACGACCACTATTTTGGTACGATCAAGCCGAGAGTTAAGGCGTTCATGAGCGAGCTTGACCGCGAGCTGTGGAAGCTGGGTGTCCTTGCAAAAACCGAGCATAACGAGGCGGCACCGGCACAGCATGAGCTTGCCCCCGTATTCGGCACCACAAACAAGTCGGAGGCCAAGC